>DAOORG010000106.1:0-2808 GCA_035389165.1 Chitinophagales bacterium | reverse complement strand
TTACTTTGCGTTTTACAATTTCAGGCAGCTATACTGTAAGCCTGAGAGCCATTGGAGGTTGTAATGAAGACACCTGGGACAGCGTATTGGTAGTAAAAGGAAAACCTGCGATTGATACTTTAAAAATTCCGGAAGGATGTTCTGTTCCACACACTATCAATCCACGAGATTATTTTACCTATACCAATGGTGGTGATAATAATGCAACGTTTACCTGGACGTTTACCGATGGAGTTCCTGCATCTTCCAATTTAGAAAATCCGGGAAACATTACCTATAACACACCTGGAACTTTTCCAATTCTTTTAAAGATAAGTGCACAATGCGGAGATTCTTCGCTCACGAATTTTATAACACTGAATAATAATATCCGACCCAATGCCGGTAGAGATTTGGCCGCCTGTAAGTTTGATGATCCTATACAATTGTCAGCTATTCCGGCTGGTGGCATTTGGCGTGGAAGAGGTGTCACAGACTCGATTGCCGGAATATTTAGTCCAACAACTGTGCCAACTGGTGTCTACGATGTGGTTTATGTGCTAAATCCAACAGGCAGTTGCCCGACATCAGATAGTATAAAAATAAGAATTGCGGAAATAATTGGTTTAACCGCCGGACCAGACCAAAGCATTTGTAAAGGAAGCGGAACACTGCAACTCATCAGCAATCCATTGTTTCCAGGTGGAAGCTGGACAGGACTAGGTGTTGTAAATGCAACCACAGGTATTTTTGATCCGACAGGACTAATACCGGGAAATTATCAGGTAGGATATGTTTATCAGGATACTTCGGGTGCCTGTAAAGATACCGCTTACAAAAGAGTGACTGTTTTTGACAGCATTCACGTAGCGCTGCCACCACCGGTTTTATGTGTTAATCAATCATTTAATTTCGGAACCATAACCGGAAATATAATTAATGCAAACTGGAATTTTGGAGACGGCACTCCTGATGCTATCATCATCAATCCATCTCATACCTATTCCAGTCCGGGAAATTATATAGTTACACTTATTGCTGAAACACCGGATAGATGTAAAGACACGGTTAAAATTCCGATTTCTGTAAGAGCCAATCCGCCTTTATCTTTTATTGTAAATCCGGATTCATCGTGCAGCGGAAATAATATTCAATTTTCTTTTCCCGCCGGGCATGATACTGCAACTAACTATATCTGGAATTTTGGTATTTCTACCGTTCAAAGCAGCACACCAACCAATCAGGTATTTTCATTTCCCAAACCAATATTAAGAGATACCTTCTATTTTGTAACACTACGGGCGGATTATTTTTGCGGACCTTCTTTTTATACAGATACAGTAAAAGTAAAAGCTTCACCGAAGGCTGATTTCGGTATACAGCCAATTGGTTGCTCGCCATTTACGCCAACACTGGCAAATACTTCTTACGGGTCACCAACAACCTTTCTATGGAATTTTGGAAACGGACAAACATCGGCACAGCAAAGTCCCGTTGCTCCGACCTATGTAAATACAACACGCAGAGATTCAGTTTATACATTGAGTTTAAAAGTTACCAATGTTTGCGGAACAGACAGTGTGAAGAAATCGATTACAGTGAAAGCAAATGATGTTTTTGCAAAATTCTTCACAAATATAAACCAGGGTTGCCAACCCTTAACCGTTGATTTCTTTAATATTTCTTCACCAGGTGCGGAAATTATCTGGGATTTTGGAGATGGAACTTCTGCTTATGCAGATCAGGTATCGCATGAGTATGACAGTGCCGGTGTTTTCAGAGTTAAATTACTGGCAATTGGTTCGTGTGGAAGAGACTCTTTCTTTGCAACGGTCAATGTATTTAATAAGCCAAAACCAGGTTTCGATGTATTAACTCCTTGTGTGAACTCGAATGCACAGTTTGTAAATACCACCACAGGCGGCAATAGCTATGTCTGGGATTTTGGCGACGGCACCACACCATCTACCCGACCAAATCCAACTCACGTATATAGCGCAATTGGAGTTTATAATGTGAAACTTATTGTAGCAAACAGCAGTCCTTGTGTAGATTCTATCACCAAACAAATAAGGGTTTCAGAAAAACCAACAGCAGCTTTTAGTGTTTTAAATCCGCAGGATTGTGAACAGGAACCTACTGTATTTTTAAATGGTTCAATGAATGCATCTGCCTTTCTTTGGTATTTGGGTAATGGCGAAACCTCTACAAATGGAGGCTTGAGTTATACTTATCCGAGAGCCGGAATATATAATGTGACACTAACGGCAATTAACGGCGATTGCAGAGACAGTATCACCAAAGTGGCTGCGGTAGAAATCTATCCAAAACCAATTGCAGATTTCTTATTTGAATTTACCGGAAATGGTTTCAATGCGCCGGTGGAATTTACCAATACAACAGTGAACGGCAATTCGTATTTCTGGAATTTCGGCGATAACGATACATCCGACTTAAAAGATCCGACACATCAGTATAATGGCGAAGGTCCTTACCGCGTAACTTTATTTACTGTAAGTAATAAAGGATGCAGAGATACAGTTTCATATCCGTTGGGTGTGGATTACACCGGACAACTGTATGTGCCGAATGTGTTTTCGCCGGAAGTAGGCGTTGGAGAATCTGCTATCTGGAAGCCAAAAGGACTGGCTATGAAAGAATACCATGTGGAGGTCTTTTCTACCTATGGACAATTACTCTGGGAAAGCACCGCCTTAGAAAACGGACAGCCTGTGGAAGGTTGGGACGGCAGACTTAATGGCACCATCTTGCCACAGGATGTTTATGTATGGAAGATACGCGCCATCTTCACCGATGGCAAAGCCTGGG
>DAOORG010000105.1:0-8376 GCA_035389165.1 Chitinophagales bacterium | reverse complement strand
TGTCTCCTAAATTTATTTTCTCTGAACCACTGTATTCAAAAGGTGTTTGTACTTCGCCTGTTCCTTCGTTTGCGGTGAGTTGAATGCCTTCCGGTAAATAGGGTTTTGGTTGTTTGTCGATGCCTACAGTTCCGCTGGCAATATATCCGCCACCCAAACAGGTATACACTCCGGGTTTAGGTTGTCGAACAATTTGAACAGCAAATCCGGCTGCAGGTTGATGTTTAAAGTCGCTGTAATAATCAAATAAAGCAGGCGAGTAGAAGCCGGAACCTACCGTGATTTCTGTTACCCAGTTTTCCTGTTTACTGCTTTCAATACTGCCGGTGCCACCGGCATTTACAATTACCAATGGATAATTTTTAGATTTTACATAATCCACGAGTTCTTGTCTTCTTTTTGTATAATCTGTAATTGATTTTTTCTTTAAGAAAGGAATGACAAAATTTTTAATTCCATTTGCCGGATTTTTTTCACCCAATCCAGCCACTTGTGCTTCATAGCCCATTAAAGCAGTTAAACTGATATTGCTGTATTGCTCAAAACAATCAATTAGTTTTTTACCTTCTGCCACTGTCGTTATTGGAGATCGCAGCACACCGAAATGAATTCCGGGAAAATCAGTTGACATATCCATATCTATGCACAATGGTTGAATAACACCAACCTGAGCGGCAATGTCGTTCACCAATTTTAAATGTGCTTCACAATCAACCATCAGTATTATTTTCTTGCCGAGTTTTGTGGCTGTGCAGATGTCGTATATTTCATCTTTATTGACTATCGGATAACCTAATAATAAATCATCAAATCCTTGTTCTATAAGATATAGCGCTTCTCTGCCTGTGAAACACATAATGCCTTTATAAATAGAGTTGGAGTCGAGTATTCTCTTTAAAATTGCCGTACATCTAACTGATTTTGAAGCTATGCGAATAGTCTTATTTCCTGCAGCACGCAGTGCGATATCCTGACAGTTTTTTTCTAACAGATTGATGTCGCAATAGGCGAGTGGCAATTGCAGATGTTTGAAAAGTTGGTTGTAATATTGATAAGTTGGATTTGACATTCCTAAAATTAAAAAATCCTTCTTAAAAAGAAGGATTTTGTTGATATATAATTATAATTCAAACCGATATTGCATGGTGAAGTTTATCGGAGGTTCTAGCCTGCCTACCCTTAACCAATATTCCCTGTTGGTTAAGTTTTTGACAATGAAGCCTAAGGTATGCCTTTGTTTTAAGGTATAAAAAGCACGAGCATTCACGATGAAATTTCCATTTTTAGGCATTGTTTTGTAATATTCATCGATACCAGCACCTGGTATGGCTAAAAATAATTTATCAAAATTCTCCTGATTGCTGTAATAACGTGCATCAACACCAATGGTTAGTTTATTATCAAATACATATTCAAAATCAAGCGTAACTAAATGTCTGTTTCGGTATTTTAAAACATAACTGGCAGTATCACCTGTTATCGGTCTGAACATGTATTTAAAAAATGCGCCAAAATAAGGACCGATTTTATCCAGATTATATCCTAAGTATTTATCGACCACAATCGGAAGTGTATAGGTATATCCGGTCATAATGTTTACAGCGTGTTTTTTATGGGTGATTGCGTGTTTAAATGAAATGTCTAAACCAGCAATTCTTGCATCTGTAATATTTTCTGCTCTGAGTTTTACAATAGAGTTTACTGTTTCATCAGATAAATTGACTCCAAAATCAACGAGATTTTTATACTGCTGCCAGAAGAAAGCCATGTCAATTAATCCGGAGTATTTTTTGTTTTTTGAAAATAGTTTTTGCTGATATCCAAATTCAGCAGTCCATCCGTATTCCGGAATTAAATCACCATTAGGTAAAATGGCAAGTGTACTTCTGCTTACAGATGAATCTCTGTAAGTAATGTAGAAAGTGTCTCGAATTGGATTTACTACTGGTATACTGATATTGAAGTTAGAATTTCCTACTTGTTCGTTGACATATCTTTCTGCAAAGCTAGGGAAACGATATGCCTGACCAATGTTGAAACGGATTGCAGCTTTTTTGGAAACTTGATAATTAAGGCCTCCGCGCCATTGGCCTGGTAAATAAAACTTAAGTTTCCCGTTGGCATCTCTGAATTCAGAGCCTGTAACGCCTGCTTTATTTTGATACGCAAATGTTTCGAAACGCACACCACCGGAAAGCGTAAGGTTTTTGTATTTTTTATCTAATTGCATGTATCCTGCAAACAGGTTAGCTATCTTATTCGGGTCACCTTGAAAAGCAGGTACATTAATCCACATAAATTGATTATTGGCTCCGGCTATAATGGTTAAGTTTTTTTCTCTCCATTGTTTCGTAAAACGATAATCTATGTTTTCAAGAATTGTTTTTGTATTGAATGATGGTCTGTTAAAATAGGTTCTGGTTAATAGTTCATGTTTGTTTCCTTTTTTGTCGAATACAGTTAAATAAGGATCTACGGTTAATCGTATATTGGAGAACACATTATTAGCAGCAGGTTTTAGCGAGCCTTCACGGTTATTTTGCCAGTAAAAGAATTCTGTTTCTCTGTTATAAATTAAACTTCCGGCAATTCCCCAGCTCAATCTCTCATTTTTTTTACTGATCCATTTAGTTCTGTACGTTACTCTGGATAAATATTCTAAACCGTCCTGATACTGCTGATTTTGAATGTAAAAACTGGCACCTACATTATATTCAAAATGATTTGAAACTTTGTGTGCACGCATAAAGCTAAATCCTGTACTTGGTTGTGGAATATCCCACCATTTTGTTTCTCTTCTTTTAGGAGGTCCGTAAAAAGACAAAAAAGATGTAAAGCGCATTTGCGGTTTTTTGGTGGGTACAATACTCTGAAGATTAATAGTACCATTCATAGCAGAAGAACCATATAATACAGAAGATGCACCTTTTAGTACTTCAATTTGTCCAACGGTTTCAATTGGCAGCATCGTCCATTTTATATCACCTCTGTCTGGTGATAAGATGGTTTGTCCATCCATAACAAAACCTACTCTGGAGCCAACACCATAGGCCCAGCCACTACCACCTCTTATGTTGGCTTGTCCATCCGCAACATTAACACCCGATACTCTTCTGAATGCTTCATCAATTCGTGTTGCATTTGTATTTTGTATTAACCTTGGTTTTATGACTTCAATAGAAATAACTTCTTCACTGGCCTTTTTCTGAAAAAGTGAACCAGTGATTACTAATTCATCACCTAATACATTTTGGGCTTCTTCTTCAAGACTGATATCAATTTCCAGGATTTCATTTGCTTTCAGTTCTACGGTCTTTGTTAAATCCTGATAACCAACATAGCTGTAAGTTAGCGTATAGTTTCCTTCTGCCAGTTTTAATTCATATGCACCATTCAAATCTGAGATGGATGAATTATTATTTTGAGTGGTGATGTTAACACCAATTAGGCTCTCTTTCGTTTTTAAGTCTGTGATTTTTCCTTTAATGACTGCATCCTGAGCCAAAAGTGATAATTGTAAGAAAAGAAAACAACTGCTAAGAACAGTAAGTTTAAAAAATTGCATTCTTGATAATTTGTACAAAAATACCTTACAATTTCTTAAATATCATAAAAAAAAACAAACTTTTGTGAACAATACACCATTACAGTGAGTTTACAAAAGTTTGTATAAATATAAGATTTCTTTAGTGTTAATTGAACGTCATATCCATTCTGAAACCATAAGTTCTTGGTGGTTCTACCAGCGTTGGACGTAAAGTATATTCTCTGTTCGTAATATTTTTGATTAAGAATGAGAAATTGAAATCTCGATTTTCTCTTTTAAAGTGATATCCAATTCGAGTATCCAAAATAAAATCACCCTTAAATTTGGGTTTTTCATCCGATAATGATGATCCTTTCTTTAGACGAGATGCTCTGAAAGATTTATAACTTGGAAGTATGATATCAAAAATTCCATCTGCATTTTCCATAAAACTATAAAACTGACCTGTTAGACCAAATGTAAATCCTTTAAAGTCAATATCCCATACACCTACAAACTGATGACGAATTCTATATTTTAAGATGTTGTATTGAGCAATGTCTAATGATTTATCATAATTTTCAAAGTCTGCATATTGCGGTATAATGTAAGTGTATCCTAAATTAAGTGTTGTTGGGAATTTGCCAAATAATTTACCTTCACCACCAACAGAAGCTTCTATTCCAAAAATTCGTGTTTTTGTTGGTATATTTCTGGCTTTAAAACCTAAGTTAGAATTTTCTATTGCAAGGTTAAATTCTATCATGTTTTTATACTCCGTATAAAAAGCTGCTAAATCAGCAAACGCTTTTACATGTTTACCTAATTTAATACCTTGTTTGATTCCTAACTCAACACTTAATCCGGTTTCTGAAGTTAGATTTCTGTTAGGAAAAATTCCAAATGAAGAGCTAAGACTTGTTTCAATAAATCTCTCAGCAACTGTAGGATATCTATAGCCTTGTCCGAAAGAAGACCTAATAAAAGTATATTTAGCTGCTTGCACGTTTAAACCAACTCTGGAAACAGGCTTTGTTTCCCATTTATCCTTATCTATTCTATTAGTTTCAAATCTAAATCCATAAGATATATTTAATCTTTTGAAGAATTTTTTATCTAATTGAAAATAACCTGCAATATTAGTACCTGTATGTGTGGTGTCTCCAAACAATTGCGCTTTTGAGTTAAAATATGAACCAACAGCACCAGTTGTTACTACAAAATTCCACTTATCTATTTTGCGTTGGTATTGGTATTCACCATAATAAAAATTATTAGAATTATCTTGGTCATTGCTATTGTCCACAGCAGTTCTGTTATATCTGATTAGTACTTTATGACTGTTTCCTTTTAAATCTGCATATCTGAAAAATGGATCAACACTTATTCTAAATGTTCGTGATTCTGTAGGTATTCCAGTTGCTGCACTAGGTATATATTTATCTACACCATTTCCACCCCATAAAAAGAATGTTTGACTTTTGTTCATTTGAATATTTGTATTCACGCCGAAACTCATTTTGTCATTAATTCTGTATCGGAGATTAATTGTCATTCTGCCTCTTGTCTCATTAGAACCCCAAGTATGGCCTTGTTTCTTGTAAAACATTCCACCTGCTACAACATCTAGTTTACCGATTTTTTCTCTATAAGCAAAAGAAAATCCAGCATCATAAGGTCTTCTTGTATATTCATTTTTTATTGTGGTATCTCTTATATTGATTCCTACTTCATTAATATTTCGTCCAGGTAATGTAATGCTATCTTGCTTCCACCATTGTTTATTAGTTTTAGTATTGCCAATTATATTTCCTAAAGAGTCAGTGAGATAGTCGTTAGGGTTTGGATTGTCGCTAACAGAGCCAAAGATAGATATTTTAGCATATGGTTTTGATGTAGGATATGCAGTTCTTACGTTAACAATACCATTCATCGCTGAAGTACCATATAAAGCAGAAGCGGCACCTTTAATTACTTCAATTTGTCCAATGTTTTCTACTGGTAATCCAGACCAACTAGGAAACCCTGCATCTGCCTGGAGGATTGGTAAATCGTCTAATAATAATAATACTCTTGAACCTGCGCCATATGAATATCCAGATCCACCTCTAATGTTTGCTTGACCATCTACAACTGTAACACCTGAGCTTCTTTGCAAAACCTCACTAACATTATTTAGATTTTGTTTTTCTAATGCAGCAGGTTTTATAATGTCAATCGAAACACTTTCTTCACCTATTTTTCTTTCAAACTTGGAGGATGTTACAACTACTTCATCTAGAAGACTTTGTGTTTCACCCATCATTATATCTAAAATTTCAGTTTTATCTGCTTTTAATGTTATATCTTTTATTATATCTTCGTAACCGATGTAACTAAATTTTATTTTTGTCTTGTTGTATTTTGTAGGATCAACTATTATTTCATATTTGCCTTCTATGTCGGTTGTAGTCCCGTTTAAACTATCAATTGATATATTAACACCAATTAATGGTTCAAGTGTTTTAGAATCTTTTAAGGTGCCTTTAATGGTAGCATTTTGTGCCGATATGGTAATTGATATCAGCAAAATACAAAAAGTGAAAATTGATTTTTTCATTTGAACAGGTTTATCATGATTTAGTATTAAAAAAAAACCGCCTTTTTAAAGCGGTTTATAAATATGTATATATCCATTTATTGTTTAGTGAAATATCCACCTAACACTGGTTTTGCCAAACCAAGTAAAGGCAGACCAAATACATTACCAGCCGTAGCGGTTGCATTTAAAGTTAAAAATTTTGTACCGGTATTGTAAGCAGTAGTTCCACTAGCAGTTACTCCTGTAGCGCTAACTGTTTCAATTTGAATACTTTTGTTTGTAATTGCCAATTTAGCAGCTGTTTCAGATGTTAATGTTAAATCAATTGTTGTGTTTAACACTTTGCTTGTAGCGGTAACAATGTTGTCAGTAGCATTGCCATTTTCTGAAATAGTTAAGGTATCTAAAAGTTCTTTTCCTATTACAGTGTCTAAGGCTGCATTACTAAATGCTAAACTTTCTAAAGTAAAATATCCATAATACGTACCTACATAATTGTCAGTTTTGATGGTAGATGATGTATTATCTTCACCACAACCGGTTAAAAGTGTTGCAACAAATCCTGCTGCGAGTACAAATGTCAATAAGATTGATTTCTTCATTTTAAGTTTGTTTTTTAGTTAACTAATATTTATCCAAATATATTGCTAAAAAAACGAAAATAAAAACTTTCAGCCTTTCTTTACTAAAGATAATTAATAAAAAACAGGGATTTTTAGCTTTGAAATATCATTTTTAACATTTGCTGTGCTTTTTTAGCAAAAAAAAAGGCTGCATCATGCAGCCTTTTGAAATAGAATTTGTGTATTTATTGTTTTGTAAAAGTACCGTTGATTCTTACAGGTATACCTGTAATAGCACCAAAATCAACTGCAGCAACTAAATTTGTACTTGCAATTGTTAAACTGCCGTTCCATGTTGCATTACTTCCGGTGTTTAATTTTACATTGTTCAAAGTAACAGGTCCAAATGTTAACGAACCAATAGAAGTAGGAGTAATATTTGATGTGCTTTTAGCTAAATCAATCTCAATAATTTTTCCGTTTAAATATTTGCTTACTGCTGTTAATTTACCGTCGGTTGTGCTTGAACCATTAGTAATAGTTAAAGAATCATCAAAAAATACGTCTAAATCCGGATCTGATAAAATATCTCTCAAAGCAGCACTGTCTGCTAAAGCATGTTTTCCGGTATAAATTCCAATATGTTGACTTTCATCATACGTTTTTGGAGTATCATCACCACAACCTGTAATGAATAGGGCAGAAAGTAAAACTGCTACTGTAAATAATAATGTTTGTTTTTTCATTTTGACTATTTTGTTTAATGTAGTTACAAAGATATTGCCAAAAAATTGAAAACAATAGCTTTTATATGTTTTTAACTGAGAATTAATCCACTTTTTAAACTAAGATAAGTTCTCACCTGTTAATAGATTTTAAACGTCTGGTATTAAAAATAATTGTAAATTAGTAAACATTTTACCTCATGAAGACAATCGATGAATGGCTTACATTGTATGGCAGAGACCATCAAAATCCGGTTAACAAACTCATTCACTGGATATGTGTGCCTGTTATTTTATTTACAGTGTTTGGTTTATTGATGGCTATTCCTTTTCCTGAAATCGCAAATGGCTGGGTCAATCCGGCTTCAATTATCTTTTTAGCAGCCTTGATATTCTATTTAAGGCTATCTTTTCCAATTTTTGCAGGAATGGTGCTAGTTGGATTTTTCTTTTTATGGGCAAATCGTTATTTGTCAACCACAATATTGCCTTCTATTGGATTGAGTTTATGGCAGTTCTCACTTATTGTTTTTGTAATTGCCTGGATTTTCCAGTTTATCGGCCATAAAATTGAAGGACAAAAGCCTTCTTTTTTTGAAGATTTGCAATTTTTGTTAATCGGACCTATCTGGTTGTTACATTTCTTATTCAAAAAAGTAGGTATTCCGTACAAATAATTCTAAATTAGTAACTCAAAATATTTAATTATGACAGTAAATATAGAAAGCCAGGTTTACTCAGCATTTGATGCTGCAGCATTGGTGAATAAGCAACGTCAGTTTTTTAATACAGGAAAAACGAAAGACGTAGAATTCAGGATTCAGCAATTAAAAAAACTAAGACAGTTAATTGTTGATAATGAACAAGGTATCATGGATGCTTTGAAGAAAGATTTGAACAAATCTCCAATGGAAGCATATGGAACCGAAATAGGTTTCCTTATTGCCGATATAGATCATACACTTAAAGACATTCGCAGTC
>DAOORG010000104.1:5323-8412 GCA_035389165.1 Chitinophagales bacterium | reverse complement strand
GTTAGAGATTTTATTAAAAAAGCGATTCCACCAACAGTAGATTTTTCTGTAAATAAAATTCAAACTTGTTTAATACCATTTAATGCAGTTTTTCAAAGTAATGTTACTTCATCTACACCTGTATCCTATAAATGGAATTTTGGAACAGGTGATACATCCTCTGCACAAAATCCTTCTTATGTATATAATGCAGCCGGTAATTATAATGTAAGCCTGACGGTAAGAGATCAGAATAATTGTACCGCAACTAAATCTGTTGCCAATGCCATTAAAGTAGAGAAATTTAAAGTGAATGCAAATGTACCAACACCGATTTGCACCAACGAAACGGTTACACCATCTGTAAATTCTGCCTATTCACCTATTTTCTGCAATTGGAATTTTGGAAATGGAACAAGCTCAACTAATACGATTCCGACAATTGCATATACTACTCCAGGTAATTATACAATTACCTTAAATGCTTTAAATCAGGAAGGTTGCAGAGATTCTATGACTCAGAATGTAACGGTTAATCTGGCACCAACTGCTGCATTTTCTGCAGATCAACTTAAATCGTGCGTACCTTATACCGTTAATTTTACCAATACATCTACAAATGGAAATTCATACAAATGGTTCATTAACGGACCCGGCGGATTCTTTGCAACATCCACTAATGCGGCACCTTCATTTTATCTTCCTCAAAATGGAAATTATGATGTAAAACTGGTAGTAACAGCTGCAAATGGTTGTGAAGATGTATTAAATATACCTCAATATATTTGGATTGGTCCTGATCAAATCAATGCAACTTCTGATAAGACAGAAGGCTGTGAAGATTTAAAAGTATTTTTTCACGCCAACTTAACGCATAACTGGACACCAACAAGTATTACCTGGGATTTCGGTGATGGAACAACCGGCACCGGCGAAGATCCTGTTCATATTTATACCAATCCGGGTGATTATAATGTAAAAGTTACAGTAACATATGATGCACCATGTCAGACATTAACAGATTTCGTTGGACCTATACATGTAGGTGGAAGATATCCGTTTAATGGCACGTTTGATTATGATAAAGTTTGTGTTCGCAAAGAAACTGTTACCTACGAAGCAACAGGTGGTATTCCTACAACAGAATTTATTTGGTTGTACGGCGATGGAACCGGTTCAGGACGCAATACCACACATATTTATCAGGATCCTTCTCAGCCAAGAAAATACCTGGTGCAATTAATTGCGATTAATAATACCTGCAGAGATACATTAGATATCAAAGAAATTTTTGTGGCTTATCCAAAAGCAAACTTTAATTATACTTCAAGATGCAATAGCCAAAGCGTTGATTTTGTAAATCTGTCAAAAGGATACACTTCAGCCACCTGGGATTTTGGTGATGGCACTATTTTATCTACAATGGATAAAAATTTATCACACACTTATGCCGCTAATCTTACCAGTGTTACTGCATCTTTGGTAGTACATAATGATTCTACAGGTTGCACAGATACTATTGTAAAAACGATTAAGTTCTCCAATGTAGATTCATTTAAATTTAATGTCTCTACGCATATCGGTTGCAAACCATTAAAAGTAGTTTTGACGGCGGTGGAAGATACCAATATTGTTGCCTACTTATGGGATATCGGAAACGGAACTTTTGTCTTTGGAAATAACTATGTTGCCAATTTTACCAACGAAGGAAAATTTGTGGTTAAAATGTTTGTTAAGTACAGAAATGGTTGCGTTTTGGAATCAACACAAAAAGACACGATTACTGTGTTGGGTGCAAAAGCTAATTTTAATTTTGACAAAGCGAGTGGTTGTGTACCGGCTGTATTTAGTTTTAGCGATTCAAGTATCGCCAGAAATTCTTCTATTGCTACTTACAGATGGCAATTTCATGATGGCAGTACAGCGAGTGGCAGTACCGCAACACATACTTATAATGCTATGGGTTCGTTTCCTGTTAAACTTGCAGTAGTAAATGCTGAAGGATGCAAGGATTCTATAACTAAGAACGTGTTGGTTTCTGATGTGAAAGCAGATTTTGATATCAGTGTAAATGATGTGTGCGGTGGTAAACCAATTAAATTTATTAATCTTTCTTCTGCAAATGCCGCTACCTACCTTTGGGATTTTGGTGATGGAACAACATCTACAGATACATTTCCGACACATGTTTATTCTCAGGAAAAAAATTATACTATTAAGCTTACCGTAACAGATGGAAAAGGTTGTGTGAATACCATGGTTAAACCGGGTTTCGTAAGAATAAAAAATATACATGTCAACTTTTCTGCAACACCAACCTTTAAAACTTGTCCTGACTTAATCAGTAATTTTCAGTTGCAGGCACCAGCCAATTTGCATATCAAAAATATCATGTGGGATTTTGGTAACGGAAATACCAGTAACGACAACAACCCAAGACCGCAAGGTGTCTATACCATTTCAGATTCTTTTGATGTTAAACTGGTCGTGATAGATTCCAATAATTGTACAGATACCGTTTATAAACCAAATTATATCATAGTAGCAGGACCTAGTGGTGAATTTAATTTTATGCCTGATTTTGGTTGTGCACCATTCAATGTTACCTTCAATGCACAATTCAAAAATACCACAACTACAATCTGGGATTTCGGTAATGGTGATACAAAATTAGACAGAACACTGGCGAATCAGGTAACTTATACCTACAGAAGAGAAGGAGAATTTACGCCAACATTAGTCTTGAAAGATGATTATGGTTGTACCGTGAATATCGTTTCTAAAAAGAAAGTAAACGTGGCGAAATTAACACCATTTTTTGGTGTAGATAAAACCAGTGTTTGTGATGGTTCCGGAAGAGTAACGATTAGTGATTCCGTTTATACTTCACCTAATTCACCTTTGAAAGATTTCTTCTGGTCATTTACAGATTCAACAAACAAAGTAACCAAAGGCATTGGTGATACCTTTATACCAATTCGTTCAGGTCAATATAAAGTAAATTTCTTTGCTGAAAATACGTTTGGATGTATTGTAAAAGACAGTGTGAAAATTGGTGTGTATACGTCACCGGTGATTACAGCCGTAAAAGATAAATTGATTTGTAAAGG
>DAOORG010000104.1:0-5223 GCA_035389165.1 Chitinophagales bacterium | reverse complement strand
GTTAAAGCAGGCGAAGACCATATTATCATCAAAGGTCAGGAAGTGCAGATTGATGCTTCTTCTCCTAATCAGGTAAGTTATATCTGGAGTCCGGATTATAAACTTTCCTGCACACAATGTGATATGCCAATGGCATCACCAGAAGTAGACACCTTTTATAACGTAACAGCAGTTAACCAGTTCGGATGCAAAGCAACTGACCGTTTACGCATAAGAGTGATAGAAGATTGTGCCGGTAAAATGGTGTTTGTTCCTAATACGTTTACACCAAATGGCGACGGACAAAATGATATATTAAAAGTATTCGGACCCGGTGTTGAATCAGTGAAACAGGTGCGTATTTTTAACCGCTGGGGACAAATGGTCTTTGAAACAAATGACCCTGACGGAATAGGCTGGGACGGAACCTTTAACGGTGAAGAATTAAATCCTGGCGTGTTTGTTTATTACATGGATGTGGAATGTATTAACGGTGAACGTACCATCAAAAAAGGTGATATAACACTGTTGAGATAAATAAGATAAACCCTTTTGAAACATAATTTTTTTGAAACCCTAATCTTGAGACATGAAAAACATTATTCTAGGAATTATACTGCTACTATTGGCGTATCATTCAAAATCACAGGATGTAAACTCTTCACAGTTTTATTCAGTGCCGTCCAATATAAATCCGGCATTCACCGGCTTTTTCAACAACGATTATTTTGTTGCAGCTACGTATAAAAACCAGTGGAGCAGTATTTCTGCACCTTTTCAAACGGTTGGAGCTACCGCACAAATGTCATTTCTTAAAAACAAACATCCGAACTCTATTGTCGGTGCCGGCGTGGATATAGTACACGATCGTGCAGGAACCACTAATTTCAACACCAGTATCTTTAACCTAAATGTGTCTTTTTTGCAGGTATTGGATAAGAAGAGAAATCACATTATCGGTGTTGGTTTTCAAAACGGTTTGGTGATGAGAAGATTTGATTTGAGTAAAGCAACATTCGGCAATCAATTCAACGGTTTCGATGGTTTCGATCAATCTTTAAATCCCGGAGAAAACGGATTAAATACAAAACAACTCGATTATAATTTAGGTATCGGCGGTTTGTATTCATTTTCTCCGAAAGAACACTACAACGTTTTTGTAAGTTTATCCGGATTTAATTTAACTCGTTCTAACGTTTCTTTTTATGAAGGTCAGGAAAATCGATTGCATAGCAGAATAGCAGCTTTTGTTGGCGGTGAAGTATTGATAAAAGGAAGCTGGTCGATGTTGCCATCTGCCTTATTTCAAAAACAAGGACCCAATACAGAAATTATGTTTGGAAGCTTTGCAAGATATGGTTTAGTGAAAAACAGAAAAGAACGTATGGGCATCAGTTTTGGTATGTGGTATAGAGTAAATGACGCAATAATTCCGGCTGTAAAAATGGAATACAAAGGACTCAATATTACCGTAAACTATGATGTTAACGTATCCAAATTATCAAAAGTGAGCCGGTTTAACGGAAGCGGTGAGATCTCTATTTCTTATTCAGGATTATTTTTTAAAGAACATAAAAAAGCAGTTAAACCCATTTTTTGCCCTTCAGCTGCATTTTAAAATTATTGTTTGTTGCAAGTACCCAATTTCATCATGCTAATGTATGTTGTTATAAAACTTGCGGCAAATTTAAAGAAAAGCCCGTCGTTTTTTTTATTGGGGTTTGACGGGTGATTACCAAAGTACCGGGTTGATGATGGACACATCAACCCGGGATTTTAAACCTAAAAAAAGTATGATTTTATAAAATAACCCACCAACTGATTTTAAAAATACCTGTCGTTTATATTGGGGTTAGACAGGATGTTCACAGAGCCGGATTTTCATGTTATGTTGTCCGGCTCTATCTTTTTATGGTAGATAAGTTATTACACCATAAAATAGTCTTATTGCTTAGCGGAAGACATGCTTTTAAAATAAGCATCATGTTGCAACAGATAATCTTTCATAACATCTGAGGTTTGCTGCTTCAATGCATCAAGTTGATGTATGGATAAACCCGTTGTTTTTATTGGCGTAAGATGAGTAATTTCCATGGTGCCGGGTTGTATCAGCAGTGTATCTACTTTATTAATTTTATGGATATTAGTCAGTACAACAGGCAATATAGGAACCTGCGCATCGATTGCCAGTTCAAATGCACCATCGTAAAAAGGCAGCAAGGGTTCTTTCGTTCTGTTGCGCGTGCCTTCCGGAAAAATCAGTACGGAGATGCCTTGTTTCAATTCGTTCAACATCCTTACTTTACTGGCATTACGTGCTTCCTTGCTGCTTCTGTCCACCGGCAAGCACATTAAGGTGAAAAGCTGGCCTAAACCTGGCACTAAGGTAAGTTCTCTTTTAACCAACGGCTTTGCATTTACACGTTGTCCGTAGGCAGTTGCCATCATATCGGCAGCATTTATATGATTGATAACTACGACATAGGTTTGTTGTTTGTCAATATTTTCAAGTCCACGAATTTTATAACGCATTCCCACCATTATAGACCAGATAAAAATAGCTGTTCTGTTGATGACATATACACCGTTTATTTGTTTTTGATAGGGTATTAGTTTGAGTAATAGATAACCAATCATCATGGGAATTGTAAGCAGCAGAAAACTTACGACTGTCCAGATACTATATACGAATTTTAAAGGTTTCAACATTTAATTAATACTTAACGTCAATAAAATTTGATTGTTTAAGATAATTATCCTTGTTTCGCTATTTTTGTTGATACTAATTTAAGATAAAATTGCGTTTCGGATGCCGGAACGTGCAGTAAATTATAAATCACACATGAAAGTATTAAAATTTGGCGGCACATCTGTCGGTTCTAACGAGAATATTAAACGGATTATCGGAATTGTACGCAAGGAAAAAGAACAGGGCGAAGAAGTCGTTTTGGTATGTTCAGCATTCAGCAAGGTAACGGATCAGCTCATCAATGCCGGAAAATTAGCGGAAAAGAAAGATAATAATACCTATCTGGAAATATTTGACAGCTTCAGAGAAAGACATCGCCTGGCAATTGAAGAACTGATTACCGATGACGAAGTCAAAAAAGTGATGCTGGAAGAATTTATTGAAAGCATGGCAAGGGTAGAGGATATTTTGAAAGGTATCAATATGCTTGGAGAACTATCCGATAAAACGCTGGCACAACTGGTGTCATTTGGCGAACGTTTTTCAGCATTTATTGTAGCAGGAGCACTGAAAAGTGCCGGCTTAAATGGTATTTATGTCAACGCCACCAAGCTGGTGCGCACCGATTCTAACTTCTTGGCAGCAAAAGTGAATTTTGAGAAAACGAATAAAAGCATTCTCGACTTCTTTGAAACCGTGAGTGGCATCGCAGTTGTTACCGGCTTTATCGGTTATGACGAACATGGAAATGTCACAACCTTGGGCCGCGGTGGCTCTGATTATACAGCGGCCATTTTCGGTGCAGCACTGAAAGCAGATGCCATAGAAATCTGGACAGATGTGGATGGTGTATTAACCGCAGATCCACGAAGAGTGGAACAGGCGTTCACTATACCAACATTATCTTACAAAGAAGCGATGGAATTGTCGCACTTCGGAGCCAAGGTGATTTATCCGCCAAGCATTCAGCCGGCCTATATCAAAAATATTCCGCTGATTATTAAAAACACCTTCAATCCGGAGCATCCGGGAACCTTTGTTTCTAAAGATTCCGGAAAATCCAATAACGAGATTAAAGGAATTTCTTCTATTTCCGATATCGCGGTGCTGCGCATGGAAGGAACCGGTATGGTAGGCGTGGTGGGCATTGCATCGCGATTATTCGGAACCTTGTCGCGTGCCGGTATCAATATCATTTTCCTGACACAAGGTTCTTCCGAGCATTCCATTTGTTTCGGCATCGTGCCGAATGAAATCAAGAAAGCACAGAAAAGTGTGGAGGAAGAATTTAGATATGAAATTCAAAACCGTCAAATTGCACCTTTAGTGGTGGAAACCAATAATTCCATCATTGCCGTGATAGGCGAAAATATGTCGAATGTGCCGGGTGTTTCTGCCAAGATGTTCAAAGCATTGGGCAAAAACGGTATCAATGTAAATGCCATTGCGCAAGGTTCTTCAGAGTTAAATATTACGGCTGTTATCGACAGACATAACGAAGCAAAAGCCTTGAATGCCTTACATGAAATTTTCTTCGAAACAGACGTACATTCTATCAATGTCTTTTTAGTAGGACCTACCGGCTTGATTGGAAAAACATTGTTGAAACAAATCAGCAACCAGTTTGAATACCTTAAAAAAGAAAAGTCCATTCAGATAAATGTAACGGGTATCATCAACTCTAAAAAAATGCTGATTGATAGTAACGGGATTGATTTAGAAAATTGGCAATCACTTTTAGATGAATCGGGTGAAAAATCTGATTTGGAAAACTACACCAACAAAATCATTGATTTGAATTTTGCGAATGCTGTGTTTGTAGATTGTTCTGCCAGCAAACATGTAGTGGAGTTTTATGAGAAATTACTGAAGAAAAGTATTTCTATCGTTACACCGAATAAAATTGCAAATACACTGAGTCAGGAAAAATATGTGCGACTGCGCGAACTGGCAAAAAAATCCAATGCGCGTTTTATGTATGAAACGAACGTAGGTGCCGGTTTGCCGGTGATTGGTGTGTTGCAATCTCTGATGAATTCAGGTGATAAGATTTTGAAAATAGAAGCGGTATTGTCCGGAACTTTATCTTTTATCTTTAACACCTATAAAGGCGATTTAAAATTCTCCGATGTTGTATTGGATGCGAAAGAAAAAGGATACACAGAACCCGATCCGCGTGATGATTTATCAGGTTTAGATGTAGCGAGAAAAGCATTGATTTTATCGAGAGACAGCGGCGCACAGATGGAACTGACGGATATTAAAGTAGAGAATTTGGTGCCGGAAAATTTACGTGAAGTGGATGTGAAAACATTTTTAGAAAGATTGCCGGAAGTGGATGCATCTTATGAAAGCATTAAGAAAGAGGCAGAAAGCAAAGGCAATGTATTGCGCTATATGGCAGTAATTGAAAATGGAACTGCGAAGATTGAATTAAAACAAGTAGACAACAAACATCCGTTTTACAATTTGAGCGGCAGCGATAATATGATTGTATTTACCACAGAGCGTTATAAAAACAATCCTTTGGTGATTAAAGGACCAGGTGCCGGTGC
>DAOORG010000103.1:0-8466 GCA_035389165.1 Chitinophagales bacterium | reverse complement strand
GCGTATTTATTTCAGAGGCAGTAGTCCAGTTCAATACATTTTTATCACCATCATTGTAACCGGTAAATGAAGTTAATTCGACTGGAAGTGGTGAAACATCCCAAGGGCTGACACCGGTACCGCCGGTACCGCCTGAAAATCCGGTTAATCCATTATATTGTACATAATGAACACCATTACACCATTGATTCAGATTATCATCCTCCCAATCACTTGCTGATAATGACTGACACCTGGAGATACCAGGAGAACCGACAAAAACGCCTAGGTCATTCCAGTAGCTTAAACAACCGGTTTCAGAGAACCCGTTGGTACCTACCGAAATTACTTTAGGATTTACATCATTTACAACATCAAATACATGTCCGTTTTCAGATTTAAACCATTCAAAGTCTTCATAGAATCCGCCATAGGCATTCTTAAACGTATTTGCTGCATCGATGATATCCTGTTTCTCTGTGGTCTGATAATAAAACCTTATTTTAACTGGTTTAGCAGGATCTATAGAACCACTAGAAAGGGTAAAATCCCACCTTCTTTTCATTACATATTCTGCATAAACTCTTGGTATATCTTCATAATTATATCGAGTGGGATTTAGTGTAACCGTTGCAGTACCTTCAATATTATTTCCATTAGGGTATAATGAGAATATGTATTTATCATCTGCTGTAGCTACTGTTCCTTTGTCATCGTAGTAATGTCTCCAGCCATCTCGGGTTGTACAATATTTATTTGTGGAAACGGCACCAGAGGTATTTGTATATTCCCATGTTCTTCCTTTACAACGTCTTCCTACAGTTATGGTTCCATCTAATATTTCCCTATCACTTCCGGGGTTTAGGGTGTTATTATAATACTCCATTACAATATAATACGTTGTAGCCGGGCTTAGCTGATATGCACTTCCGTAATCATACCACATGGTATCAGAAACAACACCATTTGCACCGTGAATTCCTCCAAATGGTGAAACATTTGATGGAATACCTGCATTAAATGAGGACTTTGCACAATCGTCCCATGTAATACAATCTCTCTGCGTCACATTTACTGCCCCCGGAGTACAAGGGCTGCCTCCTGGTTTTAATTCATAAACCGTCATGGTAAAGAATGTAGAAGGAGTTGGTCCGGCAACATTACAACCGCTTGTAGAACTGGATGTAAACTGTTTAGCCAATGCACTAGTATTTACATAAATGTAATAATCATCGCAAGATGTATTGGCTGCATCTGTAGTGAATTTAAAATATGTTGAGTGGAGCGTATTTCCGGATGAATGATTATTACATGTTTTTAATCCTGAGCCTGCAGCAGATGGTGATTCGCCAATATAAGCTTCTACGCTCCAACAATAAGTACTATCTAAAGTCATATTTGAAGCATCCAGACAATTATCTGGTGAACATTGTGCAGATACACATATTTGGAAATTATCCCCAAAATCATTTCCATTTTCATCAAAGACCTGTAACCAAACTCTGCTTGCCGGTGTTGCCTTAATACTAAAATCAGGATCCTGTCCTACACCACCTGTGCCACAGGCAATTTGTGTGAATGTTCCGTTACAAGTGTTGTCTGAAGAGGAATAGGCTACTATGGATAAATCTGAATTATTAATACCCGCAACCCCCATTTCGTCATTTCCTTCAATCTTTGCAAACCCGGAAGCTGGCATAATAAAACTAAACCATTGATCTCTGCAATTATTAATACCGCAAGTACCTGTACTATTCTGCGTTGAACGTGTATACCGGTTTATGCTATTTCCATAATTCTGGTTACTCCAGGCACCTGAACCAAACTGACAAGACTTGGAATTTACAGACAATTCATATATTCCTGTTGCACCGCATTTTTCATCATTTGCAGGTGCCACGTATGAAGGTTGATTATTTTTTATTCTAATATCAAATGCTCCATCAATTCCAATTCCATTTACACCATCTACTTGTACATAGTAAGTATATCCTGGACGTAAACAAAGAGGTGTTAAAGTAACAGTAGGAGCTATACTGGTATTTGGTATTACTTGATAATCAATTTCTGCTAATTTGGTTGTATAAGTAGCTCCAGCAACACAAGGAGAATTTGCTGTCCCATCAATTACCTCCCAAACAGTTACTTCTGGTAAGAAGAATCCTGAAGAAAATGGATTGAGAGATAATCCTGCAACTTCTATAGATACATCTGTTGATGCAGGTGCAACAAATTTATACCAAGCGGATCTTTGTATTGCACCTGTAGAATGTTCAACCTCACTAGATTCTTTAGTAAAGCAGTTGTTATTTTCATTCGAATATCCAGATCCAGTATAGGTATTTGCTCCAATGGATAATGGTTTCGCTCCGCAAATATTATCATTTTCCGGTACTGTTGTTGTACCTGTATTTGTAATCTTCAGGGTAAAATAACCTTGTGTATTTAATCCACTTCCATCTGCATTAATGTAGAAATCTGTACCGGCTGGTAAGCAAACCGACATAGTAGCATCAAAAGTTAATGCAGGTTCTACAGATTCAATTGGTGAAAGAGAAGCAAAAGTAGTTGCAGATGCAGCAGATGGACAACCTGTTGGATTTCCCTGTGTCAACAGCATTTGCAAGTCAATCGCGTCTCCTTTATTGTTAGGATCGCTCTTCACTTCAATATCTACATTTACATTTGGACTTGAACCAGCAGTTCCAGGTGTTCTAAACTTAAACCAAACCGTCTGGTCTAATGTATAGTTACCATCTGTCATCAAATTGCTTTCTCCAGTTTCCACATCCGAACAGAAATTATGCCACTCGCTATTCGCAGCATGTGATCCAAGCGAATTACCTACTGATGTGCCCAAGACACCTAAGTTTGCACCACTGCCACTTGCCATTGCTGCTACCTGACAAATATCATCATTAGTAGGTAAAGGATGTGGATTGATTCGTTTTATATCAATTTTAAAATTCCCCTGTTCATTTAAGCCACTACCATCTACCATCAGGTAATAGGTTGTATTAGGGTCTAAGCAATGAAATTCAAAACTTTCCACAAATGGAGTACCCAAAGCACTATAGTCATCTTCTATCAAGGTGAAGTTTGTACCACACGCACCATTGGACTGATACAATGCTATTTGCGGATCCATAGCATCACCGAATGGCCATGGCAAACCACTGGTAACTGTAATTTCAACAGCGTGTGGGCCGGCAGTATTTGGTGTGGTGAATTTATACCATACATCTGCATCTGTAGTGAATGTGGTAGGACTTGGATAGGTACTCACCTGTGCCGTTGCACATCTGTTAGTTTGACCTGTTAAAGTTGTAGTGCTTCCAACAGAAGCTGGATAAGCAATAGTTGGAACACCTAATGCACATATGTCATCATTGACCGGAGCAGATTGTGTAGCCGGCACCGCTTTCACAGACACTTCAAAATAACCTTCTACTAGATAACCTGTTACAGGTTCTTTGTATCCATCTACCATTAACCAATATTTTTGTCCCGGATTTAAGCATTTCACCGTCATGGATTCGCCACCACCACCAACATTATATTCTGCCTTTATAGCCTGCATGGTACCACTACATGTATTATCACTGGATTCATACAGCGCCAATTGCAATTCTATATTATCTGATGGAGTTGCGTTATTTACTGCATCAATTACTACTTCTCCCGTTGCTGGAGCTGTAAATTCATACCAAACAGTTTGTTCAGGAGTAAAATCTGTTAAGAAGGTTCCACCAGACACTGCCGGTTCACCGGCAGTACCTTTACAGAAATTATTTTCTGCCCGCATACAAACAGCTGCATTAGAACGTGGTAAATTATGTAATGGTCCGTATCCTGTTGTTGGTATAGAATTCACATAGGGAGCAGAAAAACCGGCACCTATTTTTGTACCGACTACGGTTGTATTGTAAACAGGTGTACCTAATGGTATTGCGTCACATATTTGATCATTGGTACTTGGTCTGTCTCTTCCGTCTGGAGTTATGGTTATATAAAATTCTCCTGTATTACAATCTGTACATAATGCATTTACTGCTCCTGTATTTTGACCATCCACATACAAGAAATATGTTTCTCCTGGGTTTAAACACTCTACTGTTAAGTCTTCATCATGTAATACTCCATCATAATCATAAGTTATCAGTTCTAATGCGCCCGAAATGGTTGAATTTCCAGTTGGGCATGTGGCTAATGGGCTTGTTGTTGCCGTAGTATTAGTTGGTGAACGAAAAACAGCCAAGTTAATATTCATTTCTGGCTCTTGATATGGAGGCAAGAGATCTGATATTGTATTCTTTGCTTCAATTAAAACCTTGCCGGAAGAGGGTGCTTTAAACATATACCATACCCCTGCGTTATTTGTTACACCAGGTATAGCTGGAGCATTTGAGCTTCCACAGTAATTATTTTGATTGGTTAATGAAGTTGGTGTGGTATAATTACATGCCATCCATGCAGGGTCAAAGGTTCCTGGTATTGGCGTGGCATTACAGATCAATTCATTTGGTGTAGTTTTACCATAATCAGAAATAATCAAATCAAAATAACCACTTGAATTAAGCCCTGAGCCATCTACAACGATATAGTATGTTCCTCCAGGTATTAAACAATTATAAATCAAGTCCTCGTTAAATAAGTCATCCGCATTGTAACTGGATGCCAACATGGATAAATTACCAGTGGTACAACTACCTGTAAGCTGCATTAGCCCCAACTGCAAATCGATTTCATCGCCCGCATCGGGAACCAAAGGAACAGTACCCATATCTGCACCTGCACCACCGCCATAATAGGTTGCATTATCATAATAAGGATTATTTTTGGCTTCTATTTTTACAGATCCGGAAGCCGGAGCGGTAAATTTATATATTACTGCATTATCAAAACTAAAGCCGCTGAAAGCAACAGTACCAGATGTACCGAACTTAGTAGTTGTTGCATTTATACCGCACTTATTTGATAAATTAGGAAATGTTTTAATTTGATTTACACCTATTGCACCTAAATCTTCCGCTGCACATAAAGTTGTTTCCCCTTCTTCAGGAAACCAGAATTTAAGAGAAAAATTACCCTCTTCTAAATAACTTAAAAGACTTGTTGGACCTGCTGAACCATCTATCATCAACCAGTAATATTTATTAGGATCCAGGCAATTAAAATAGGCATCCTCATCGTACACAACTCCGGCTCCACCATATGCTAATTCTACCGGTAACGCTGGAGAAAATGTTGGAGATGTAGCTGGTGTTGTACAGGAAACCTTTGCAGATGTAGTGGAATACAATGCCATTTGCAAATCGATATCATTTGAAGTAGAATTTGCATCTATTACTACGGTTCTGCCTGGTACCTGCCCGATATAATACCATACTCCATGGTCATTATCCTGGCCTGTTTCAAAAGTCCAGTCAGGGTTGGGTTCAAAACAATTAGTGGCGTTTATATTGCTTTCTGATAATAAGTCATAATGGTTATAGGTGTACTTAGTTTGTACTGTTACACTTTTAGCTTCACATATAAAATCATTATCATCACGTGCCGGACCGCCTTTAAGTTGTATATCCAAACTACCATCTGGACATATAGAACCAAAACCAGTTTCTACCTGTACATAATACCAAGTATTGGGTTCTAAACACGTATATTTAAAATAGGTTTGATCTAAATTGTCTTCATCATTAAGAAGAGTAATTTGTGATATGCCTGCACAAGCAGCTGCTGTGCTATGTGATTTAAAAACTTTTACTCGAGGATAAAAAGCTCCACATATACCTAAAAAACAACAATTACCATTAAATAAGCCACCATCTGCATCTACTTCTACATAAGCAGGTGGATTATTATCTGTTTTAAATTTATACCAAATTGTTTTGCTACCATCAGCGGCACCTCCTTTTGCACCTTCGCCTGGCTCTGTCGTAGCGCATTTATTATTTTCACCCGTTAGCTTTGTTTCTGAAACATTTGCATTTAAGGTTTGATCGGCTCCGCCAATATTTGTAGCGTTACATATATTATCATTAGACGGTTGAAATGTATTATTAATTGTTTTTATATCTAATCTGAAGTTACCAACATCACCAGAGTTTTCACCATCTACTCTTACATAATAAACTGAACCTGGTGACAAACATTCTGTAGCAATTTTAGAACCATAATTAGTAATACTAATATCTTCATCACAACCTACCTCATAAAATTGAGAGAAATTAGCAGATCCATCAGGAGATAAAAACAACGACAAACCAGTATCAAAATTTCTTACTCCATTATCTGTAGTAATTTCTAACTTATTTAATGGAAAATTGAGTGCTGTGAATTTGTACCATACTGAACGATG
Organism: Chitinophagales bacterium; assembly: GCA_035389165.1. Taxonomy (GTDB): domain Bacteria; phylum Bacteroidota; class Bacteroidia; order Chitinophagales; family JADIYW01; genus JADJSS01. The sequence goes on along the minus strand of DAOORG010000103.1, from coordinate 2,129 downwards.
TACAGAATTTAAATCGCCACAACTACTTCCTGGTTCGCTTGCCTCCACTCCACAACAAAAATTATTAGAATTGGCTGCAGAAACAATACTTCCTGCTGAACCAGATGGTGTAATTGTAATCGCATTTGCTACCATATCATTTGCCTGATAAACTGAGCCATTGGACGTAATTTGCACACGATAATCACCAGTTCTGTCATTATCATTATCACCATCTACCATAATATAGTAACGTGTGTTTGCTTCTGGACAATCAAAACCTACATTTGCATCCCCAGAAAATGGATCTTCACCTCCTGTAACGGCGGGCATAGTATTGGGTGTTGCAGGACATGCTTTGGAAGGCGCTTTGAATACACGAACAACGGGCGATACTTCATCATTTTTTATACTTACATCAATGCGGGTTGGAACCGTATTAGAAGCAGCCGTCGGTGTTTCAAAATAATGCCACGTTGTATTACTTTCATTATCAGCAGCAATATCCGGATCATTTCCAGATACACCAGCGCAAGTATTATCAGCAGAAGGAGAAGTGGTATTGTTGTTTAAAGCTATAGTACCTCTATTTTCGGCAGAACAAATAGCATCGTATTCCGGATAAACTGTATACCAACGCCATTGGTATTTTACTCTATATTCTACAGTCTTATCACCATTACAGTTATTGTCAGATGGTGCCGTCATATCAAAAGTAATTACACTTGACCATGCACCATCAACAGAATTTGGAACACCAGCTGTACTTACTGTGATATTAATAGTTTGCCATCCTGTTTCAGCATCTGCTGAAGTCTCATCACCTTGCTCAAAACCCCTTACTCTCAATGGCATAGTTGAAGAATAAAAACAATCCTGATTTGGAGAGATAGTTCCGCCAGATGGATTAGCTACTGCAGCGGGAGCATTAGCACTGCCCCATTGGTATTCTCCGCTTCCTCCAGATGCAAACTCCCATCCTATTCTAAATTCACTTTCGCCTGTATTTAAAGCAAAACAAAAGGAATTACAGTCATCACAATCATATGAATTAGGAACACTTACCTCTGTTATTTTTACTTCATATTTTACTGTTGCAAAAGCAGAATTTAGGGTAAATAACAAACAAAATAATAAGCTTAATTTGTAAATATCTTTCATAAATACGTTTTAAAATTTTAAAAATGCTTCTTTAGAAGTTTTAATTACTTTGAGCTGAATTCGCTTGGCATTTTCTTCAAAATTTTGAATATCAAAATCATCATTTATCATTATCGCCATTATATTTTTTACAGTATGCAGTTTTATTATATTTCCATCCTCTAACATATACTTTACAAAACGTGGAAATAACGGATTAGAATCATAGTTATTATCCAACTCATAAAACAACACCTTTTTGGATTCAATTTCTTGCGGTGATATGTAACGGATAAGTTCTTTTAGCTTTGGCGTATTGCTTTTGCTTATTCTTTCTTCAGGCTTTAGTGGCGTATTATCTAAAATAATTTTTTGATAAACTTTATCCATTTTAAGTGTGTCATTTGCTTTTAACGTAAAAGTAAATCCCCAAAAAAGAAACGTGTAAATTGTTTTCATTTTTTATATTTTAAATATAATAATAAATAAAAATCTTACTACTTAAGAATGCTTTGTATAAAAAAAATAAAACGACTATTAATATTTACGGCAACAAATATCTGCTGAAAGTTAATAAAATAAAGCATATTAAGAATAACTTTCTTTATATTTAACATATTTGCTACTATAATAATGTATTATTACAAAAAATACTATACAAAAATACAGATTTATGTATTAATATAATTTTTAATACATTTTATGCAAAACCTAAATTCAAGTGATAAATGCAATTAAAAGTTTAAATTGAAGTTCGCTTTCACTCACTATAATTGAAGTGCTTAAACTTAATTGCTAATGAATCGTATATTTAAACAACCCGCAGAAGAACAAAGGTTCAAATAGCCACGTTATTATCAAAAGGTTTTACACAGAAACAAATTGCTTTATGTGTAGGCAAAAGTGAATCCTGTATTTGTTGAGAATTAAAACGAAATAAGATGAATTCTGACAAATATGATGCTGCGAATGCACATCAATATACTGTTTTCAGGCATCAAATAAAGCCA
>DAOORG010000102.1:0-8489 GCA_035389165.1 Chitinophagales bacterium | reverse complement strand
CGTAAATCGTAATTTTGTTTCATGTACAAAATATTGCGTTTCTTTTTATTTAAAATGGATGCTGAAAATGCACATCATTTTACGTTGCGTTTGATGAATCTGGTAGTAAAGATTCCATTTGTAAAATACCTGATGGCTAAAATTTATGCTGTTGAAAATAAGAAACTGGAACGTACTTTATTCGGATTAACCTTTAAAAATCCGGTTGGCTTAGCTGCAGGACTGGATAAAAACGCAGAGTGTATTGATGCTTTTGCAGCTGTTGGTTTTGGTTTTATAGAAATTGGAACGGTGACACCTTTGCCGCAGGATGGAAACGAAAAACCACGTTTATTTAGATTGATTCAGGACGAAGCCATCATCAACAGAATGGGATTTAATAATGCCGGAATGTTTAAAGTGAAAAGCAATATAGTAAGTAGTAATCACTATGAACTAAAAAAGCTCACAACTCACAACTCACGACTCACGACTATCATTGGTGGCAACATTGGCAAAAACAAACTTACATCTAATGAAAATGCGGTGGATGATTACTTGAAATGTTTTAATGAATTGTATGAGGTGGTTGATTATTTTGTAGTAAATGTAAGTTCGCCAAACACACCAAACCTTCGTGCACTGCAGGAAAAGGAACCCTTGAAAAAAATCTTATTTCAATTGCAGGAAGTCAATCATCAAAAAATAAAACCCAAACCTGTCTTATTAAAAATTGCACCTGACTTAACGAATGAGCAATTGGATGATATTATAGAAATAGTTGTTGAAACGAAATTAGCTGGTGTAGTGGCAACGAATACGACAATTTCAAGAGCGAATTTAACGACAGAAAAAAGTAAAGTTGATGCTATTGGAAATGGTGGTTTAAGCGGAAAGCCATTGACAAAAAAATCTACGGAAATTATAAAGTATATACATCAGCAATCTAATGGTACTATACCTATAATTGCAGTTGGAGGAATTATGACTGCGGATGACGCTATTGAAAAACTGAATGCCGGTGCAAGTTTGGTGCAGCTATATACCGGTTTTATTTACGAAGGACCGGATTTGATAAAAGAAATAAATAAGAAAATTAGAAGTTAGATATGAGACTAGAGAAATGAATATTCTAATATCTCTAATCTCATGTCAATTAGTCTATAAAGTATCTGAAATCTTCGCCAGTAAATCATCTTTCTTTCTGCGTGAAACTTCAATTTCAGTTCCGTTCATCATGATAACTTGTCCGCCATCACCACGTACATATCTTCGAATCAGTTTTAAGTTGATGATGTGCGATTGATGCACACGCACAAAGTCAAAGTCTTCCAGTAATTCTTCAAAATATTTTAAAGGTTTGGAAGACATAATCATTTCACCGGTGGTCAGGTATATTTTTGTGTAAGAAGAATCAGCATCTACATGAATTATTTCGTCTAACGAAGCGAAATAAATTCCTTCCAGTGTAGAGATGGCAAGTTGTTTTTTTCCTGCGTCTTTGTTACTGATTTTTTGTTCTAATAATTCAAATTGTTTATTTTTTATTTCTTCAGAAATTTTAACGGATAATTTATGAACAGCTCGTATCAATTCTTCCGGATCTACAGGCTTTAAAAGGTAGTCCAATGCGCTGAAACGAAATGCTTTTACAGCATATTGACTATAAGCAGTGGTGAAAATAATTTCAAACGGACATTGATAATTATAATGAGCCAATAAATCAAATCCATTTTTTCCGGGCATTTCCACATCCAGAAAAATAACATCAGCTGGTGCTTTTTCAATGGTTTCAATGGTTGAATCAACACTGTCGCATTCTGCTATTACTTGTACTTGCGGACAGAATTTTTCAATCAATTTGAGCAAAGCCAAACGGTTGTTTTTTTCATCATCGACGATTACTGCTTTTATCGTTTCCATATACTAACTTTTAATTTAATTCCATTTCGATAACAACCTTTGTGCCTGAAGGCTGATGATTGTCGTCATATAAATCTATTATGTCTACCTGAAATTTAGTGTCTTTTATTTTGTGTAAGGTTTCAAACATTTCCTGAGTAATCATGGTGCCAAGTGATTTGTGTTGTTTTTTCAGATTTAATTCATTGGCTTTCACGCGCCCTATTCCATTGTCTTCAATTTCACAAATAATAAACTTGTTTTTGGAATAGAATCTAATGTGAATATTTTTTTCACCTTCTTTTTTTAATAAGCCGTGCCAGATAGAATTTTCTATATACGGCTGAATAAGCATCGATGGCATTTCTACGGAATAGGCATCTATGTTTTCTACACGAATATCATAATTGAAGAGTTGGTCAAAACGCAATGATTCTAATTCTAAATATAGTTTAAGGTTGTCAATCACTTCCTGTAATGGAATAAATGTTTTCACAGAATTTTCCAAAACGGAACGGACCAGCCTTGATAATTTTGTGAGATAGGTAGAAGCCTGCATATTCTGATCGGATAATATCATTGCCTGAATCGAATTCATACAATTGAATATGAAATGCGGATTCATTTGAGATACCAATGCTTTCAGTTTTATTTCGGCAAGTTGTTTTTCGTACTCTGTTTTTTGTCTGGCCAGTTGCATTTTCTCATTTTCTTTTTTGCGCGCCATTTGTATACGATTGCTTACAAGTGTATAACCATAGAAAACAATAAATAATCCTGCAATTATTTTAAACCACCAGGTTTGCCAAATCAATGGTTTTATTCTAAAGGAAAAAGACGCAGGCTGGTCTGACCATATGCCGTCATTGTTGCTGGCGCGCACATAAAAAGTGTAATTGCCTGGTGGTAATTTAGAGTAACTAACATAATTCCTGTTTGTTCGCGTCCAGTTTTTTTCATAACCTTCCAGTCGGTATTCAAATAAATTTTTTGGTGTATTAACATAATCACTCGATGCAAACTCAAATGCTAGATTATTTTGATTGTTGGCGAGTTTTAGCCGTTTTAGTTGTTTAGTATAAGGAAAAACAGTGTATATGCTATCGTCTGATTTTATATTAGTGATGTTTACAAACGGCTTGAAGGAATTAAACGGAATTTTATCAGGCTCTATGATGTTGAAACCGTTTATGCCACCAAACAGAAGTACATTTTCGGATGTCTTATAAAATGCACCTGCATTAAATTCATTACTTTGCAAGCCATCATTGATGTCATAATTTCTGAATTTGTTTACCACAGGATCAAATACAGAAATTCCTCTGTTGGAACTCATCCATAGTTTGCCGGAATTATCATTTAGAATTCCGTATATGAAATTATTGCTGAGTCCGTTTTTTTCTGTATAATTTGCTTCAATAGCAATAGTTTTCTTGTTGAAAAGAAATAAACCATTGTTTCCCGATCCAATCCACAATCTGTCCGTATCGTAAGGCAATAAACAATACAATTGATCTGCTTTAAAATATTTTTTATTCAGCGATTTTAATTTACTTTCATCTAAGATTCCGTTACGGATATTCAAGTGGATAATGCCGGAAGAGGAAGCAATCCACCAGGTGCTGTCTTTGTCTTCAATAATACTACGTGGTACTACATTATTAATTTTAAAATCAAAAAAGATGTTTTCAAATTTATTCTTTATCGGATTGAATTTATAAATGGAGTGATCGTCTAATGCATATAATTGTTTGTCGCTGGTTTCGAATAAACGTATGTTGGTATAAGCCGGTACTTTTAAATTATCAGATGGTTTATTCGGTTCAAGAAAATAGCGTTTAAAGGCGTTGGTAGCCGGATTGAATCTGCAAATTCCATTTAAAGTTCCAGCCCAAATGGAATTATAAGAGTCAATCAGTAAATCCTGAACAATATCATTGGATAATGAAGAAGATGAACCATTATTTCTCCAGTTAGAGAATATATTATTCTTTGAGTCAAATTTGTAAAGTCCGCCACCGTCTGTTCCAATCCAAATATTATCATCTTTATCAGCTTCAAAACAAAGAACATATTTGTTTGTCAGCCAGGTTGTTTTATAAGGTTCTTGAGTGATGTGCTTAAACTTAAACTTAAATTGTGAATACGTAGCAACACCGCTTCCTTTGGTGCCAACCCATAAAGTACCACTGTTGTCTATCAATAAACTCTTTATTTTGTTATCAGGAATACTATTTGCGTTGTAAGCATCATTCTGATATTCTATAAATCTGTTTTTATTTATATCATAAGCAATTAAACCACGCTGCAAAGTGGCAATATATATATTACCCGATTTTCCGATGGCAATTGCAGTAATTTTATCTTGTAGTCCAGTGGTTTTTATACGTTGAACAGCGAAAGAATCAATGTTGGTAAAATGTTCGTCTGTCTTGTAGAGTCCGGTATTTGTTGCAAACCAGTAATTATTAAATTTATCTTTTACAGCACCGTTTATTTTTTTAGGTATAAGAATACTCCAAATTGTCGAATTGTTCTTTTCCTGAATAAGTTTGGTGTTTAAGTCGTAAACGTACAGGTGGTTGTTTCTTCCTGATAAAAAAAAATGGTTATTGTCTGATTTGCAAATAACCTCTTTGTAGGCGTTCATGGGTTCAATGCTAACAGCATATTTTTCATCTTTATTTTCAGCTTGTACCAATCGCATCTTATATAAACTGTATTGTGTTTGCACCCATACAGTTAGACTATCTTCTTTTATAATTTTTTTTATTTGACCCGGATTTTCAATATTCAGGTATTTATTTGTTTCAAAAAAATAGATACTTAATCCTTTTTCTGTTCCTATCCAAAAAATGCCTGGTGATGACTCTGTAATGCAAGTAGTAAAATTAGAAATCAATGAATTCTTTACATCTGTCTCTTTTTCAAATTTCAGGAAATTATAGCCATCATACCTGTTTAAACCTTCATCTGTACAAAACCAGATGAACCCTTTGCTATCCTGGAAAATATGTGAAACACTATTTTGCGAGAGACCGTTTTTTATGTCTAATACATCAAAACGTAACTGCGTAATGTCCAGCCCAAATAGTGGTGAAAGGCTGATAAAAAACAGCAACCCTGTAGAAATTAGACACTTAACTTTATGTTTGCACATTAGACAATCTACAAATTATTGAAAATTATACAGATATCGAAAGTTTTTCTAAAAAAAATGAGGTGCAAGAGATGCACCCCAAAGAACATAGAAACATAAAAACCCACTATATTTCACTAACCATTATAATTTAAATAATAACTAACCTAATGGCGCGAAATTTTATCGTTTAATAATTGTACTTAATAACCTATCAAAGGTATTGTTAATGTGTAATTGTTTTCAGTTAGATTGGTATTTGGCAGGATTCTGTATGTGACTGGTTGTTTTTGGTTAGAATTTGGTATATGTTGTCTGTTTTCCAATGCTGTATGATGCTAAAAGGTCTTAAATATCCAATGCATGCATTGAATATTATCTTATTATTATTTACCAAACAAACGTTTGATAAAACACACTTGTTTGTTTATTTTTAATCTGTTATTTAAAACAGGAATACCGTGCCGAAACAAAAAGTTAGTATCGAAGATATCTTAAAACAATCATTGAAATTGTTTCGTCAGAAAAGTTATCACAATACTTCCATTGCGGATATTGCATCTGCTTGTGGTTTGTTAAAAGGCAGTCTCTATCATTATTTTCCAAGTAAAGAAGCATTGATGAGTGCCGTAATTAAATATGCGCATGAGTTTTTTCAGAAAGAAGTGTTTTCAATAGCCTACGATAAGACATTATCACCGCAACAACGGATGGAAAAAATGTTTAAGAAATCGGAAAGAGCATTGTTGTCAGATGGTAATATTATGGGTAATATAGGTGTGGAGACAGCACGTGCCATTCCGGAATTCGCCGAACACATACGTGATTTTTACAAAGAATGGATGAGCGCCGTAGAATTTGTTTTTAAAGAAATCACCAATGAAGAAGATGCCAAAAAATTAGCAGAACAAACTGTAGCTGAATTTGAAGGCGCTGTAATGATGACACGCATTTTTAAAGATGCAAAATACATAAAAAATGCCTACGACCGATTATTAAGCAGATTTGCAGCATATACTTTAGCAGATTTAAAACAAAACAACTAATTAATTTATTATACAAATACACAAACTGAATATGGAATCAAAAACACAAAACAGAGCTATTAAAAAAGTAGCAGTATTGGGTTCAGGCGTCATGGGTTCTGGTATCGCATTACACTTAGCCAATATTGGCTTAGAAGTGCTATTGCTGGATATCGTGCCATTCGACCTGAAAGAAGAAGAAAAAGCAAATCCGAAATTGCGCAACAGAATTGTGAACGACGCATTCTCATTTGCCTTAAAATCTAAACCTGCACAAGCATACAATGCTGCTTCGGCTGCAAGAGTATCGTTAGGTAATTTCGACGATGATATGCCTAAGATTAAAGATTGCGACTGGATTATTGAGGTCGTTATCGAGCGTCTGGATATCAAACAACAAGTGTTTGAGAAAGTAGACAAATTAAGAAAACCCGGAACATTGGTTACTTCCAATACATCAGGTATTCCTATTCATTTGATGGCAGAAGGCAGAAGTGAAGACTTCCAGAAACATTTCTGTGGAACACACTTCTTCAATCCGCCAAGATACCTGAGATTGCTGGAAATTATTCCAACTGCAAAAACAGATCAAAGCGTTGTGGATTTCTTAATGCATTATGGTGATGTATTCTTAGGAAAGGAAACCGTATTATGTAAAGATACACCTGCGTTTATTGCAAACCGTGTTGGTGTTTATGCAATGGCAAAGGTATTCCAATTGACACAAGAACTTGGATTAACTATAGAAGAAGTCGATGCTTTAACAGGTCCGGCTATCGGTCGTCCCAAAACAGGTACCTTCAAATTATCTGATTTGGTTGGTAACGATACAGGTACTAAAGTAATGATGGGTATTAAAGAAAATTGTCCGAATGACGAACAAGCCGGTGCTTTCGAAGTGCCAGCATATGTGCAGTTTTTATTAGATAATAAGTTCTTCGGAAATAAATCTAAAAAAGGATATTACTATAAAGATGAGAAGAGAAATTCTTTCTCACTGCGTTTAGATACGCTGCAGTATGAACCAACCGGAAAACCGAAATTTGCTTCATTAGATGCTTCTAAAAAAGTAGAAAGCCTGAATGAAAAAGTAAATGCATTCATCAAGGCAGATGACAAAGGTGCACAATTGGTGAAACGTTCTCTGGCAGGATTATTTGCCTATGTTTCCAACCGTGTTCCTGAAATTTCAGATGTATTATATGCCGTAGACGATGCCTTACGTGCTGGTTTTGCATGGGAAATCGGACCATTTCAATATTGGGATATCGTTGGTGTCCAAAAAGGTATTGAACTGGCAGAAGCAGATGGCTTAGCTATCTCTGCATGGGTTAAAGAGTTTGTGGCTGCAGGAAATACTTCTTTCTACAAAGTAGAAAACGGCCTGAAAAAATATTACGATCAAGCATCTAAATCATATAAAACGATACCTGGCGCTGAGTCATTTATTATTTTAGATAATCTACGAAGCAATAAACCGGTTTGGAAAAACAGTGGTGGTACATTGCATGATATCGGTGATGGTGTGCTGAATTTAGAGTTCACTTCAAAAATGAATTCTCTAGGTGGTGATGTGTTACAGGCGATCAACAAATCTATTGAAATTGCAGAAAGTGGTTATAAAGGTTTAGTAATTGGAAATGACGCGCCAAACTTTTCAGTAGGTGCTAATCTGATGATGATTGCTATGTTAGCAATGGATCAGGAATATGATGAATTGGATATTGCGGTTCGTCAGTTTCAACAAACGACTATGCGTTGCAGATATTCTTCTGTACCGGTAGTTTCAGCACCACACGGCATGACATTAGGTGGAGGTTGCGAAGTAACTATGCACTCTGATGTGGTAGTAGCGTCTGCAGAAACATACATCGGTTTGGTAGAAGTGGGTGTTGGTTTAATTCCTGCAGGTGGCGGAACAAAAGAACTGGCATTGCGAACTTCTGACAGTTTCAAAAACGGTGACCCGATGTTGCAATCTTTGCAGGATAATTTCTTAAGCATCGCAATGGCTAAAGTGGCTACATCAGCTGCAGAAGCATTTGATGCAGGCCTAATGAGAAAAAATAAAGACAGAGTAGTTATCAATGCAAAACGTGTAATAGCAGAAGCGAAACAGGAAGTATTGCGTTTAAGCGAAGAAGGATATTCTCAGCCGGCACACAGAAATGATATTCAGGTGTTAGGAAGAACTGGCTTAGGTACATTGACTGTAGGTGTGGAATCTTTCATCGCAGGCGGTTATATTTCTCAGCACGATGCAAAAATTGCCAAGAAAGTAGCCTACGTAATGTGTGGTGGCGATTTATCTGCACCAACTACAGTAAATGAGCAATATTTATTGGATTTGGAAAGAGAAGCGTTCTTGTCATTATGTGGTGAAAAGAAAACACTGGAAAGAATTCAGGCAATGCTGACAACTGGTAAACCATTGAGAAATTAAT
>DAOORG010000101.1:7746-8892 GCA_035389165.1 Chitinophagales bacterium | reverse complement strand
GTTTTTTCTCCCCCCACTATAATAATAAATAGTTAGTAGTTTAGTTCTTACACGGAGTGGTTTCGCCACTCCGTATTTTTTTGTTCAACATAGAACTTAATACATTTGCAAAATGAATTTGTGTCACCATTTCTAAAGATAGGTGCATTTCATTTTAAGATATTTGCATAAAAAGAAATAAATACCTAAAAAGGAATAGGCACCGAAGTAGCTATCAAATTGGAACTGGCTTTTGACAATAGCTTGCCTTCTTCATTATACAATCTAGCTTCTGCATGCATAATATTTTTGCCTGCCCGTATAATTATACCTTCACCGATAACTTTTTCTCCGGCTTTGGCACTATTTAAATAATCAATGTTCATATTAATGGTAGCATATCCGGTGGGTCGACCTATTGTAAATCCGGCAGCACCCATCAGCTCATCCAGCATAGCCGCTGCAATACCACCATGTAATATTCCAATCGGATTCAACATATACTTTTCTACGGTAAACTGCATTTTTACTTTACCTTCGTCTACTTCCAGTACTTTGGCATTCATCCAATCCATCAACGGATAATCAAACAACCATTTGTCCTGTCCTATCTGAGTTCTGAAGATTTCTACGCGTTTGTTCATTATTGAAAATTTAGATTTATAAATTAAAAGATTGCTTCGTACCTCGCAATGACGTTACGTTAAGTTAAACCACCACTTCATCTCTGTTAAATTCAGAGGTCAGGTGGAACTGGATTTCAGGATAATCCTGTTGCGTCAATCTTAAAATCCATTCAGAGCTGGCCAGAAAAACCGGCTTTTCATCTTTATCAAATGCAATATAATTAGATTTTGTTCGGATAAACTCTGTCAGCTTAGGCGTATTGTCACTGGTCAGCCAGCAAGCTTTATAATATTGCAAAGGCTTAAATTGACAGGAAGCACCATATTCATGTAACAAACGATATTGTATAACCTCAAACTGCAGCTCACCTACCGTTCCAATTATTTTTGCCTGTGTAGTATGCACAGTAAACAATTGTGCCACACCTTCTTCTGTCAACTGACGGATTCCTTTTTCCAGCTGTTTGGTTTTCATCGGATCGGTATTCACCATCTCTTTAAAGATTTCCGGCGAAAAACTCGGGATTCCTTTAAAAAACAG
>DAOORG010000101.1:0-7646 GCA_035389165.1 Chitinophagales bacterium | reverse complement strand
GGTGAAGGCGCAATACGAATAAAGGTTTCGAGCAATTCCCGAACTCCGAAATTATTGACACCTGAGCCAAAAAACACCGGTGCTATTTCTCCGGTTTTATAACGCTCATCATTAAATGGTTCATACACACCATCTATCAACTCTACGTCTTCGCGTAATTTAGCAGCATCGCGTTCACCGAGCTGATTATCTAATTCTGCATCATTCAAGTTATCAATACTTACAAATTCTTCTTCTACTTTAGTGGATGAAGCTCTGAATAAATTTAACCTCCGGTCATATAAATTATACACGCCTTTAAACAACTTTCCACCACCAATTGGCCAGGAAAGCGGACGTACTTTGATGAATAATTTTTGTTCCAACTCATCTAATAAATCAAACGGATCTTTTCCGTCTCGGTCCATTTTATTGATGAAAACAATTACCGGTGTATTGCGCATACGACAAACTTCCATCAGTCGCTCTGTTTGCATTTCCACTCCTTTTACGCAATCCACTACTAAAATCACACTGTCTACCGCTGTTAGCGTACGGTAGGTATCTTCTGCAAAATCCTTGTGACCTGGTGTATCTAACAAGTTGATTAATGTATTCTGATATTCAAACGTCATAACGGAAGTCGCCACGGAAATACCACGCTGTTTTTCGATTTCCATAAAATCCGATGTAGCAGATTTTTTTATCTTGTTTGATTTTACAGCACCTGCCGTTTGTATGGCTCCGCCATACAATAAAAATTTCTCTGTGAGTGTGGTTTTACCGGCATCCGGGTGCGAGATAATGGCAAATGTTTTTCTTTTGTGTATTTCGTCTGAAATGGCTGACATACTGCAAAAATACAGCTAATACTTAGTTCACCCTATATCCTGGTAAAATTTAATTTCGAGATAATAGCATAAAAAAAAACGCTGTTCGTGAACAGCGTTTTTTTACTATAAAATGGATAACTTATCTGTTACCGGTGCTTGTATTGTTTTTTATCAAAGGTAGACATATTAAATCATTTGCTGAACCTGAATAACTGCATCCATCTGCAGAAATGGTATAATTTAATGTGCGTGGTATGTAATTAACTTGTACAGAATTTCCAGTACCTGTTTCATCACCTATTGACCAAGAAATAGTCGCTAAATCTGATTGACAACTCAAATCAATAGATGCCAGACAGAAGGAATTATCTACATTAACTTCTGCTGTTAATGTTGGATTAACCTGAACTACAAATTCACGTTCTGACAGAACAGACTGATCAGTGGTGCAAATTACTTTTGCGCGAATTGTTTTATAAACCGGATTACAAAGACTGTTTTGCGGCAAATCAATGGATACTGTATTTCCAGTATAAACCTGTCCATCCATAGTCCAGGTTGTTTGCGTTTTGGATGCATCTCCTGAAATATTTACTGTTCCTTTAACAGCACCGCTTCCGCAGAATTTTAGTTTATCTACATTGATGCTGCTCACAGTTGGACAAACACTCGGACACTGTTGCAAACAGAATTGTCTTGGTGTAATACAAACTGTTGAAACACGAACCGGTGAGCAATTAGAACATTTCTTCATTACATAAAATGTACCTGAAAGTTTGACACATTTTAAACCTGGATATTGAGCGGAAAGCGTGTTGATGTTGTATGTAATTCTTTTTTCTGTAGTTGTAATATTTGAGGAAGACAAATTAACACTACCAATTTTATTTCCGGATGCATTATACAAATCCAGCGTTATACATGGACTTACATAGTACTGACATCTTTTGCCGTAACAGTCGGTTCTCCAACCAATGACGGAAGAAGGAAAATACAAATCTACATACAAATTGGAAGGATCATTCCATATTTGATATTTGTAATAACAATTATTGTACACTACTGCAGAACCACAAATACCGGTAATAGGTCCGAAACATGCCGAAGAAACGTCAAAGGAAGTATTCTTTGTAGGTTTATTTAGTAAACTGAATAGACTGACTGAGTCATCTTCATCAAATCCTGCACCCATAACTTCTGTAAGAAGCATTGCAGTTGATTGGGTTACAGTAAGATTTTTTTTAGGGCTTAAATCTTGGTTAGTTTCTAGCAGAGTCTCTTTCTCGCATGCTGTAAATAAAAAAAATAAACAACATGCAAAAGTAAGTAAAGAGCACTTTTGCATAAAAAATTTGTTTGATTAAAAAATAATAATTCTTATAGTTTAGTAGGACAAAAGTAACTATTTAAGGCATAAAATCAAACTTTACAAATTATTATTTTGACTTTTATCAATATTAAAACAGATTTGGAAAACATACGAACTACCCTGAGTTTTATTTTTATTGCTACAACTTGAATTTATACTTTGCATTAATGAACATGTTATAAATTAATTATTAAAAAAACACCTATAAATCAAAATAAATCAATAGATAAATTTTGCAAGACAATACTCTCATACAACCTCAAAATATATTATCTTCACATTCTAGAGTCTGCATTGCATATTGCTATCGGAATTATAAAAAGCCTACGGAATTATTAGATTAAATTATTACAAAATATCATTGTAAACTGATACGTATATGAAAAGACTACTTTTAATTTTATTTACAGCAGCTAGTTTATTATCTTTTGGAAACTCGAAAATTTCCGAACGTATTGATTACATTCAGAACAACGGCCAATGGGAATCACCTGTTTTATTTAAAGCCAATCTATTTGGTGGTTGGGTCTTTTTAGAGAAAGATGCTCTAACTTTCAAATTTATAGAAAACCACCATCATCATCCTGCTAAATCGGATAAAGATGATATAATTAAAGGACATGTTTATAAAATTAACTGGTTAAATGCCAATGAAAATGTAAAAGTAACAGCTGAAGATAAACAACCTTACTACAACAATTATTTTATCGGAAACAATCAAAAGAAATGGAAATCAAATGTTGGAAATTTCCAGACTATTCGATACAATAATATTTATCCGAATATAGATTTCAAAATTTACAGTGAAGCAACTTCTATGAAGTCGGATTACATTATTCACAAAAATGGCGATGTACAATCCTTGAAATTTAATTACGATGGTGTGGATGCCATTTCTATAGAAAAAGATGGAAAATTAAAGATAACAACGTCTATAAATACAATTTACGAATACAAACCGTATGCCTATCAAATCATTAATGGCAAACAAGTTGAAGTAGCGTGTAGTTACGTACTAAACAATACTACATTATCTTTTCAATTACCTAATGGTTATGATAAAACTACAGATTTAGTTATAGATCCAACATTGGTTTTCTCTTCTTATTCCGGAAGTATATCCGATAACTGGGGCTCATCTGCCACGCACGACAATGCCGGAAATATGTTTTTAGGTGGCATCGCATTGGGAGCATCTTATCCTACAACAGTTGGTGCATTCCAAACAACATTTGCAGGTGGTTCCGGTTTTCAGTTTTCAGATATTGCCATTACAAAATTCAATGCAACAGGAACTGCTAAATTATATTCTACATATCTTGGTGGAAGTTCCAATGAGTTATTAGCCAGTTTACTTTGCACTCCAAATAATGAATTAATAGCAGTAATGACTACCGGTTCATCCGATTTCCCTACAACTGCAAATGCATTTGACAGAACCTTTAACGGCGGAAGCTCCGTAACCGCTTATGAAATAAGTATGCCTAATGGTGCTGATATTGCTATTACAAAATTAAATGAAGCAGGTTCAGCATTAATTGGCTCAACCTTTTTTGGTGGCACAGGTAATGATGGCACCAACACAAATACGTCCACTTCATTTAATTATGGCGATGCATCCAGAAGTGATGTTGCGCTGGATAATAATGGAAATATTTACGTGACTTCTACTACAACATCTACCAATATACCTAATACAGTCGGAAAGGCACAAGCTAACAATGGTGGTGGCAGCTCTGATGGATTACTGGCAAAATTTAATTCTGATTTATCTGTATTAAACTGGGCATCCTATTTTGGTGGTACCGGAACAGATGCTTCTTACAGTATGGCATTAGATAAGAATAATAATATTTTCATTTGTGGTGGCACTACAAGCTCTAATATTCCAGGCAGAACCAGTGGATTAAATACAAGTTACAGAGGTGGTTCGGCAGATGGGTTTGCTGCAAAATTTGACAATAATGGAAATAATGTTTTGGTGTCTACTTACCTTGGTACTAATGATTACGACCAAGCCTATATCATGGATTTAGATAATAGTGATAATGTTTATTTTTTCGGACAAACACTTGGTTTGTATCCTGTAACCGCTGGAGTTTATTCCAACACTGGTGCACCTCAATTTATTCATAAACTAAACAATAATTTAAATAACACTATCTTTTCTACTGTTTTCGGTAGTGTAAACAGCACAGAAATAAATATTACACCAACTGCATTACTAGTGGATGTTTGCAGTAATATCTATGCAGTTGGTTGGGGCGGAAATGTAAATAATAGTGGCAGTACTTTTGGAATGGCCGTAACATCTGATGCATATAAAAGCAATACAGATGGCAGCGACTTTTATTTATTTAATTTAAGTGCCAATGCTACAAATCTAATATATGCATCTTATTTTGGTGAAAACGGTGGTGTTGGTGACCATGTAGACGGAGGAACCAGTAGATTTGACAAGAGTGGTATTGTTTACGAAGCAGTTTGTGCCAGTTGTGGTGGCACCAATTCGTTTCCGGTAACTACTGGTGTGGTTGGGACAAATAATAACTCATCTAATTGCAATATGGCCGGATTTAAATTTAGATTTGATTTAACTGGTTTACAAATAATAACAGCCACAGCCACACCATCTTCCGGATGTGCACCATTAGCCGTTAATTTCACGTATACATCTACTCAACCTGGCACAGAATATTTTTGGGACTTTGGCGATGGAACTACTTCAACCATACAATTTCCATCACATACTTATACAGCCGGAGGAACTTACAATGTTCGATTTATTTTAAGAGATCCATTAAACTGTAATCCTGTTGATTCAACTACATTAATCGTAACGGCTGGACAACGAAAAACGAATACGGTAAATAGAACTATTTGTCAGGGACAATCAGTCACTATTGGCAATCAGACATTCACAGCAAGCGGCACCTATAATATAACTTTACAGGCGGTTGGCGGATGCGATTCAATAGTAACATTAAACTTAAATGTGAGCAACAGAATTATAAATAATATCAATAAAACTATTTGCGAAGGCCAAGTTGTAATTGTTGGAAACAATAGCTATTCTCAATCTGGTAATTATTCAGACACTATTCCTTCTTCATCTTCTTGCGATTCAATAATCAACCTTAGTTTAACTGTAAATCCTAAAAAATCTGCCAATATAAACAGAACTATTTGTCAGGGACAATCAGTTACAATAGGAAATCAAACGTACAATACTTCTGGCAACTTTACCGTCACAACCCAAACCAGCCTGGGTTGCGACTCCACCATTAATCTAAATTTACTGGTTAACCCAGTTAAATCAACTTCAATAACAAGAACTATTTGTGAAGGTCAAACAGTTGAAATTGGTAATCAGGTTTTCACAACAGCCGGTTCATATTCAATAACACTGCAGAGTTCGCAAAATTGCGATAGTACAGTTAATCTTGCATTAATTGTAAATCCAACCAAAACAACAAATTTAGTTAGAGCTATTTGTGAAGGCAGTACAGTCACAATTGGCACACAAACTTTTAACACTACAGGAAACTATTCAGTTAAACTGCAAGGTGCTCAAACCTGTGACAGCGTTGTAAATCTAGCATTAACAGTTAATCCAACTGATACCACAACTTTAGATTATACTGTATGCACCGGCACAATTATAACCATTGGAAACGAAACATTTTCTACATCGGGAAATTATACCGTTAGGTTACAAACATCGAAAGGTTGCGATAGTATTGTATTTCTCAATTTAACAGAAACAGACACCATAATACAAAACATAAATGCAACCATCTGTTTAGGTCAGGAATATAGTGCAGGCAATCAAACTTTCACTCAACAAGGTAATTATACGATAAACCTTTTAGCAACAGCAGGATGTGATAGCGTAATTAATTTAAGCTTATCAGTCATAGATACTGTGAGAGAAAACATAAACAGAATAATCTGTGATGGAGATAGTATAATCATTGGCACACAGACAATTAAAGAAGCAGGAAATTATTCAATTGCGCTCACTTCATCTGCAGGCTGCGATAGCCTGGTAAACTTATCGCTGATCGTTTTAGAAAAGAAAATAACAAACATTAGAACAGAAATTTGTGAAGGAAAATCTATAACAATTGGAAATCAAACATTCAGTGAGGCCGGAAATTATACAATTGAACTTAGGTCTTCAGAAGGCTGTGATAGTACAGTCAACCTCACATTAATAGTCAACCCGCTACCTGATATTAATGCAGTCGCAGACAGAACAACAGCTTTACCTGATGAACAAATACAACTTAATGTATTGTCAGCAGAAACATTATCTTACAATTGGACACCTATTGAACTTCTCAATAACAGTACCATACAAAATCCGACAGCATACATTACAACACCTACCTGGTTTGTTGTTACCGCTGAAAATGAAACAACACTTTGTACTATTCAAGATTCAGTATTTGTTGATTTGGAATTTTTGCCTTGTGTAAAAGAAAATATATTTATTCCAAATGCATTTACTCCAAATGGAGATGACCAGAATGATAAGTTATTTGTACGTACAACTATCCTAAAATCTTTTCATTTTGAAATTTATGACAGATGGGGTCATAAGGTTTTTGAAACAAACTCTATTGCTGAAGGATGGGATGGAAATTACAAAGGTCAACCTGCTCAGGTAGAAACATATGGTTATTTCTTATCAGGTGAATGTTTGCAGGGAGATAAAATTTCGCTTAAAGGAAACTTAACACTATTGAGGTAAAATCTTTTTAATGTTTTTATTATTTGTTGAGGTAAATCAACTATATTTACAGTCTCAAAAGTCGTATTGTTCTTGGGGGAACTAAACTAGATACGAAAACCCACTTATTTAATATTTGAACCAAAATTCATAGTAGTTGAACAGTAAATCCGCATTTACTTTTGCTATTTATTATTATTATTATTAAACAAAACCAAAATATGAAAACAAAACTTTTTACTCTTTTCACCGTACTTATGTTGTTTCAAATTTCAAACAAAATGTTTGGACAGGATTTCATTTCTAAAAAAGCAGAAAAGGAAGCTCAAACAGCACATTTAAAAAACACCGTTATTACGATTGACAACAAAAACTTTGACTACAGAGTTCTAAAACATTATTCTGAACAGGAGTTAAGAAATATGTCTTCAGTAAAACGAAATCAGGTACATTTTATTTACACACAATCTTATCATGTTATTGATCTGGCAAATTGCCCAAATTTAAAAGAATCAGATATCGATGTATCTAGCCTCGAAGTATTAAGAAAAGAAAACACTTCAACAACTGTCCTATACGGAAAAGATTGCAAGGTGAGCGTGAAATTAATTTCACGTAATGAAATGCAAGAATTAATGAATGTACTAAATAATACTAAACAATAAACTATGAAAAATAAAATTTTACTTTTAGCTGCATTTATTTCATTTTTAATTAGTAGTTCTTACGC
>DAOORG010000100.1:0-8913 GCA_035389165.1 Chitinophagales bacterium | reverse complement strand
TTGGTTTTAATAAACGCTCTGCAGATACTGCAGTTTCCAAAGAACGCATAGAAGTTGTTCCAACGGCACAAACATTTTTACCACGTTGCAATGCTCGGTTTACAACCTTAGAACATTTTTCATCTATTTTGAAATATTCAGCATCCATTTTGTGTTTAGATAAATCTTCCACGTCAATAGAACGGAAAGTACCTAAACCAATATGTAAGGTTAACTCAGCAAAATCAACACCTTTTATTTCCAGGCGTTTCATCAACTCTTTACTAAAATGCATACCTGCTGTTGGAGCGGCAACCGCACCTTCCTGACTGGCAAAAACGGTTTGGTAGTTTTCTTTATCCGATTCTTCAGGTTCTCTTTTGATATATTTAGGTAATGGTGTATTACCTAATTTATCTAATACGGCTCTGAATTCTGCATCAGTGCCTTCAAATAAGAAACGGATGGTTCTTCCTCTGGATGTAGTATTATCAACCACTTCAGCCACTAAATCATCATCGCCGAAGTATAATTTGTTGCCAACACGGATTTTACGTGCCGGATCCACTAAAACATCCCAAAGACGCAAGTCGTGGTTGAGTTCTCTCAATAAGAAAACCTCAATTTTAGCACCTGTTTTTTCTTTAGTGCCATACATACGCGCAGGAAATACTTTAGTATTGTTTAATACCATTACATCACCATCGTCAAAATAATCCAGTATGTTTTTGAACATTTTATGCTCAATTTTACCGGTTTTACGGTGTACTACCATTAATTTACATTCATCACGTTGCTTGGACGGATACAATGCAATTTTTTCTTTTGGTAATTCGAAGTCAAATTGTGAAAGTTTCATTGTAGTTGTTTATTATTTTACGGAATAATAGCTTAAGAGGCTTTTAATTGCGCTGCAAAGATACTTGTAAGATTACCAAATTGCAAACGACAAATATTTTTATTTGATTAAATTTTGTAGGTTTGTTGTATGCGTCATTTATTCCGCGTTTTAGGTGAGACTTTGAAACTAACTTTTCAGCAGTTATGGCTGAATAAGTTGCGTACTTTCCTGTCATTATTTGGCATCACGGTAGGTATTTTCAGTATTATTGCCATACTCACAGCCGTAGATGCTCTCAAAAATAATATTAACCAATCTATAAATAGCTTAGGTGATAATGTGCTTTTTGTAAATAAATGGGCCTGGACTTTTGATGGACCAAGTGATTATCCCTGGTGGAAATATTTTCAGAGACCAAATGTTAAGCTTGAAAACTATAAATATGTACAATCAAAATCCAAGCTCGCAGAATATGTAACGTACGAGCTGAATCCAAGAATACCGCCTGAAGTTTCTTATAAAGATAAAAAAACACACAAAGCTCAGATTTCTGCAGTAACGGATAATTACGGTAAAGTTTTTCAGTTAGATATTGCGCAAGGCAGATATTTGTCATCCATGGAAGTCGGGAACGGTTTAAATGTTTGCGTTATCGGCGGCGACATTTCAGACAAGATTTTTAAGAATATTTCAGATCCTGTTGGTCTCGAATTACGAATGGGTGGCAAGCCTTTAACCGTTGTAGGTGTTATTGCCAGAAAAGGAGAAGACTTACTCGGATTTAATTATGATAAAGTGGTAATTGTGCCACTCGATTATTATGCACGCAATTTCTCGGTGGATGAAAATCAGATTGACAGAACATTGGAAATTCGTTCCAAACCTGGTGTTAGTTTAGAAGAATTAAAACAGGAACTGATAGGAATTATGCGAGCTGCTCGAAAATTACGACCTACGCAGGAAGATAATTTTTCGATCAATCAGTTAAGCGTCATTGCCAAAGGATTCGACAGTGTTTTTGATTCACTCGGAATGGTAAAATGGGTGATTGGTGCGTTTTCGTTAATTGTTGGTGGTTTTGGTATTGCCAATATTATGTTTGTCAGCGTCACGGAACGAAAAGCAATCATTGGAATAAAGAAAGCACTGGGTGCCACGCGTTCTGATATATTACTCGAGTTTTTGCTGGAAGCCATCTTCTTATGCATGATGGGTGCTGTTGTCGGACTGGCACTGGTGTATGTAATGTGTTATTTTGCTACAGATGCCACCGGAATGGAATTCAAAATTGGTGCATTAAATGTTGCTATTGCATTTGGAATTTCCTTTATACTTGGAATTCTGGCTGGTATTATTCCGGCTTATTTAGCAGCAACCATGGATCCCGTGGAAGCAATCAGAAGTAAATAGAAAAGTAGTAAGTAATAAGTGGTAAGATCTTTTCAGATTCTCTAATTTATTAATTCTCCAATTAAAACCGGCTGCACATGTTCTTTCTGACAAACAATAAAACCAGCTTTATTAGAAAGCGCAGCAATTTGTTCTAAAGAAAAACCACAAGTCAATGCAAGTGAAGCAACAGCTATTACAGCATCACCGGCACCGCAAACATCAGGTTTTTCTAATGTTGAATGTTGAGTGTTGGTTGATGAATTATTTCCATCAGAAATAAAATTTCCTTCAGCACCTAATGTCACTAATAAATTTTTGAAATTTATTTTTTGATGTAATGATTTTGCTTTTTTTTCTAAATCACTTACTCTTTCATTTTCAATCTCACTTTCACTCATAAAATCAAATTCTTGCAAATTCGGTTTGAATAAATCAACATCTTTATATAAATGCCAATTCTCAAATTTCGGATCCACACCAATCAATATATTGTGTTGTTTCGCAATGGATAAAATTTCCGGAATTACAGCCGCATTCAACACACCTTTATTGTAATCCTGCAAAATAATAGCATGTGGTTTGTGATTGGTAATGGCTGATTGTATATTCTTTAAGATAAAATGATTTACTAATTCAGGATATTCATTTTGCTCTTCAGCATCAAGCCGAAAGGCAGGTTGGTTGTTCTGAAAAATTCGCAATTTCTTTGTTGTGTGTTGCCGCGTATTGGTATGAACATATAAGTTCGTAATATCTTCCTGATGTAGCAACGCATATATAGTTTTAGCTGCATCATCTTCACCAACTACGCCAACCAGATAGGGAATGGCTTTTAGCTTTTTGATGTTTAATGCTACATTAGCAGCGCCGCCTAAATATTGTTTTTTTTCTGTGATATTTAAAACAGGTGTGTCTTTGTATTCCGGTGAATTTCTGTTTGATGATGTATACACAAATTCATCCAGCATAATATCACCAACGATTAAGATTCGCTTGTTTTCAAATTTAGATAAATCGAGGTTTTGCACATCACGAAAATAAGAAATTAAAAACAAAAGACCTCGTAGGTTTTAACCTACGAGGTCTGTATTCTAACTTTTCCAAAGTTTTAAACTTTGGAAAAGTTTATGATTATGCTAATTTCGCCAATGCATTCTTCACTCTGGTGAATGCTTCAATCAAATTTTCTTCAGAAGCTGCATACGAAAAACGAATACATTCAGGTGCGCCAAAGCCGGTGCCACTCACTGCTGCCACATGTCCTTCATGTAATAAATACAAGGCTAAATCGTCTGCATCTTTAATAGGTTCACCATTGAAATCTTTGCCAAAATAGGCACTAACATCCGGAAATACATAAAATGCACCGGTTGGTATATTGCATTTCACATTTGGTATTTCTTTCAGCATACCCAATACTAAATCTCTTCGTTTTTGAAAAGCCTCACGAAATGCATAGGTTGGTTGCTGATCGCCTAAAAGAGCTGTAATTGTTGCGTGCTGTGCCACAGAATTTGTTCCTGAAGTAATCTGACCTTGCAGTTTGTCACATGCTTTTGCAATATATGCAGGCGCTGCCATATAGCCAATTCTCCAGCCGGTCATCGCATATCCTTTTGCCTGTCCGTTGACCACAATCGTTCTGTCTTTCATTGATGGAAACTCAGCAATAGAAACATGTTTTCCGGTATAGTTAATGTGTTCATAAATCTCATCAGAAATAACATATACATGAGGATGTTTTTCCAGTACCGCTACAAAACTTTCCAGTTCTTCGCGTGTGTAAACTGCACCTGTTGGATTGCTTGGTGAAGAATACACCAGGAATTTTGTTTTTGGTGTGATGGCTTTTTCCAATTGTTCGGCTGTGATTTTAAAATCAGCATCTACTGTAGTTGGAATATAAACTGGTGTTGCGTTGCATAGTTTTACCTGTTCCGGATAGGAAACCCAGAATGGTGCAGGAATAATTACTTCATCACCTTCATTTAAAAAAGAAATAAAAACATTTGCTAATGATTGTTTAGCACCGGTAGACACTACAATATTTTCCGGTTTATATTCCAGGTTGTTATCGCGTTTTAATTTTTCACAGATAGCTTGTCTCAAATCAAGGTAGCCGGCAATTGGTGAATACGAATCATACTTACCACTGTCAATTGCTTGTTTAGCTGCTTCTTTGATGTGCTTAGGCGTCGTAAAATCTGGTTCACCCAAAGATAAACTGATTACGTTAACACCTTTTGCAGACAATTCTCTGCTTAATTGTGCCATTTTAATCGTGGCAGATTCTGATACTCGGTTGAGTGTGTCGGAAGTTGGTAGCATACATTCAATATTTCTACAAAAATATTGAATTGCCAATTGTAATATTACAAAGATGTGTTATGTTTAATTAAACAAAAAAGTTCTCCGTTTGGAGAACTTTGTATTTTATCAGTTAAGAAGATCTTATTTTCCTACTATTCTGCCTGCTCTGCAATAACGTGCATTCCAGTATGCTTCATTTAAAGAGCTTACCGTAACACCTTTTGAAGAACAAGAATGTGTGAATTTGCCGTCTTGTAAATAAACACCGACATGTGAGATGCCATATCCTTTGATGTTGAAGAAGATTAAATCACCTTCTTTTAATTCTTCTCTGTCTACATATTCTGTTAAATCGGCTAATTGCTTAGACGTAGCATATGAATCAGAACACTCATTCATTAATTTAAAAACATAGTTGGAGCAGTCGATGCCTTTTTCACCTTTACCACCATAACGGTAAGGTGTATACAACCATTTGAATACATTAGCATACATTCCCAAATCTGTTGCTTTGTATACATTCACGCCTACTTTTTGGAAAAAATCAGAAAAGGCATCAGCGTCAATGTTTTTTTGCTGACAGATTTTTTCGAGCATGGTACAGAATCCACCGCTAGCATAACTGTTATTGGTGAAAATAGAAATAACTAATAATAAGGATAGTGCTGCTTTTCTCATTATTGTAAAAATAGAAAACCAATTTTATTTTTCCACCTTTATGCAACATACTTGCAGGTTAAAAACTTGTTAAAAAGAAATTTAACATGGTCAATATATTGAAATTCAATGTTTTGTATTCTTTGGTAGATTTATTAAAGGTAATTCACTTAACAATGATTAAGTAATTCAAAAACTGCATTAAATAATTATTAATCCAATGCATGCATTGGATTTTTTAGGCTAACTTTAGTTCAAATTAAATTCAACGATATGGCAACTGCAAAAAGTAAATTAATTGGTGGTAATTTCCTGTTTTCAGAAACAGATATAAAAGATGTATTTATTCCGGAAGAATTTACGGAAGAACAAAAAATGATCTGGCAAACCGTTCACGATTTCTGTATGAAAGAACTGCATGGCTTGGGTATTGAACGCGTTGCATTAATGGATGCGGAAAAAGACCGTGATCAGGTAATAGCGTTATTTAAAAAAGCCGGCGAGTTAGGCTTGTTCGGTGTTTCTATTCCGGAAGAATACGGTGGCATGGGATTGGATTTTAATACAGGCTTACTATTTACAGAAGCACTGGCATTAGGATTGTCCTTTGCAACTACTGTTGGCGCTCAGGTGTCTATTGGTTCTTTGCCGATTGTATTTTACGGTACACACGAACAGAAAGAAAAATATTTACCAAAAATTGCAACCGGTGAATATGCTTGTTCTTATGCTCTAACAGAACCGAGTTCCGGTTCAGATGCTAATTCTGCAAAATCACAGGCAGTTTTGAATGAAGCTGGAACACATTATATCTTGAACGGACAAAAAATGTGGATTACCAACGGCGGCTTTGCTGATATCTTTATCATTTTTGCTAAAATCGACAATGATGAGCGTTTGTCAGCATTCATCGTAGAAAAAGATTTTGGTGGCATTGAAATAGGTAAAGAAGAAAAAAAGATGGGTATCAAATCGTCTTCAACGGTTCAGTTGTTCTTCAATAATGTGCCTATTCCTAAAGAAAACTTATTAGGAGAAAGAGGCAAAGGATTTAATATGGCTTTGAATATTTTAAATAACGGTCGTATTAAAATCTGTGCCGGTGGTGTTGGTGGAATCAAGTTTGGTGTAACGAAATCTGTTGAATATGCCAATCAGCGTATACAGTTCAACCAGCCGATTGCACAATTCGGCGCGATGAAATATAAAATCGGACAAATGGCGATGCTGGCATTCGTAAACGAGTCAGCTGCTTACAGAGTTGGAGCTGAGGTCGACAAAAAATATAAAGAATTGCTTGCAAATGGTGCAACTGAAAACGATGCGAAAATAAACTCTATGCGTGAATATGCAATAGAGTGCGCCATTCTGAAAGTGCAAGGTTCTGAAGCCGTTTGCTGGGCCGCAGATGAAGCAATACAAATTCACGGCGGCATGGGTTATTCTATGGAAACAGGTGTGGAAATGGCTTATAGAGATGCGCGTATTACCAAGATTTACGAAGGTACCAACGAAATTAACCGTATGCTTGCACTGGCAGAATTTTATAAGCGTGCATTTGTTACTAAGGAATTGAAAATTAATGATGCTATGAAATCGATTCCAAAAGGAATAGCACAGAATTTCAATCCATTTAATAATGGCTTTTTGGCAGACGAAGAAGAAATCGTGTCAAACTTAAAATCGGTGTTTATGATTATCACCGGTGCGGCAGGCCGTAAGCTAAAAACAAAATTAGAACACGAGCAGGAAATTGTGATGAACCTGGCAGATATTATGTCTGCGGCGTTTATGGCAGAATCTGCTTTGTTGCGTGTTAAAAAATTAAATGCAGATAAAAGCACAGATAAAGAGCAATTAAAAACAAAAATCAAAATGACACAGTTGTATGTCTATGAAGCATTGGAAATTGCACGTAAAGCTGCTGATAATGCCATTGATAGCTATGCAAGTGGTGTAGAGAAATTTACGATGAAACGTGTGGTAAATTCGTTGTTGAAAAACTACGATATCAATCCGAAAGATACACGACGTGCCATTGCTGATGTGGTGATTGCTGCTAATCAATATCCGTTTTAAAGACATATCACGGTTTTCGTGGCATAATAGGTGCCAACTATAAACAGACCTGAATATCCAGGTCTGTTTTTTTTTCTCCAAGTTGTCATAATTGTCAAAATATTGATATAAAATCGGAAAAATTCCGATTTTAGTGTGTTTTATTTGCAATTAATTGGTAAATATTTTGATAATAATCGGAAATTTTCCGATTATTGTATTTTAAATTTACAACATGGTTTTTAGTAGAAAAGTAAAAGAGTATACAGAAGCTCCAATTACACATAATATAGTTGCAGAAATGCTTCCTGAATATAATCGTCCAAACGACAAAATTAGCGAACTGATAAAAAGCGGTGAGTTAGTATCTATCAGAAGAGGTTTATATATTCCGGGTCCTGAAACAGATTTGCCAATTCCAAATTTATTTTTAATTGCCAATCATCTTAGAGGTCCAAGCTATGTTTCAATGGAATCTGCCTTATCATATTGGTCTGTAATTCCAGAGCGTGTGTACGAAGTAAGTTCTGTTACCTTAAAAACAACAAAAACTTACACAACGCCAATTGGTCGATTTAGTTATCAGCACTTAGCAGCACCTTATTATTCGTTCGGCATTCAAAGTGTAAAACTCACTTCGCAACAAACAGCTTTAATCGCATCACCAGAAAAAGCACTTTGCGATAAAATAATACTAACATCAGGCATTTTGCTCAGAAGTATAACACAAACGCAAGATTTTTTATTAGATGATATGAGAATGGATGAAGAAATGCTGCGTACGTTAAATATTTCTACCATTCACTCTTGGTTAGAGGATGCACCCAAAAAAAATAGTTTAAAAATGCTCATTAAAACTCTTGAACAAGTATGATAAAAGATTGGATAGCTGAGTACAAACCTACAAACGAAGAGGAAACCTTGTCGGCATTGCGCGAAATTATGCAGGAAATAGCTTTAGCTGGATTATCGCGAACCGACTTTTTTGAAAAAGCAGCATTTTATGGCGGAACAGCACTTCGTATTTTTTATAGTTTAGATAGGTTTTCGGAAGATTTGGATTTTTCTTTAATGGAAAAAAATCCAGATTTTTCGTTAGAACCTTATTTTACTGCTATTGTAACAGAATTTGAAGCAATTGGTATGACCGTTAGCATTCGTGAAAAAGATAAAAAAATAAAAACATCGGTTGAGTCTGCTTTTTTGAAATCAGAAACTATTTGGAAAGAATTAATTTTAGAAGATATTGTGAAGCAAGCCGGAATTCAATCTAACAAAAATATAAAAATCAAAATTGAAGTAGATGTTGAGCCACCGCTTGGTTTTGATACCGAAGAAAAATTATTAATTCGTCCATTTTCATTTTATGTAAAGTGTTTTAGTCGTTCGTCTTTATTTGCCGGTAAAATGCACGCATTGCTTTTTAGAAAATGGAAAAACAGAGTGAAAGGCCGAGATTGGTATGATTTTGAATGGTATATCAGAAAAGGAATTCCGCTTAATTTGCAACATTTTTTGCAAAGAGCTAAAGATACTGGTGACTGGCAAAAAAATTCAATCAGTGAGCAACAAGTTTTACAACTGCTAAAAGATAAAATCGATATTATTTCAATCGATAAAGTGAAAGACGATGTTGTTCGATTTATTAAAGATGAGAAAACACTTGATATTTGGAA
>DAOORG010000099.1:7798-8951 GCA_035389165.1 Chitinophagales bacterium | reverse complement strand
GTGACCCCGCTGGGGCTCGAACCCAGGACCCACTGATTAAGAGTCAGCTACTCTACCAACTGAGCTACGAAGTCGTTTGTTGTGGTGCAAATGTAGGAAACCTATGTCTTATAACAAACTCTTACTAAGAATGGTTTGTATGAATCCTTCAGAAAATTTAAAAAGTGAATTAATAAATTAGCTTATTGAAACCCGTAGTATCTGTCAGCGCTTTCATAAATGTGATAATATCTTTCTTTTCCTGAGCGCTTAGGTGCAGTCTGGTATCTGGTAATGTTTGGTTCGGAACATCCAGACCTATGCCGGCGCCTCCACCGATGTTATAAAACTCTACCACTTCTTCCAACGTCTTAAATCCGCCATTGTGCATGTAAGGTGCCGTTAGTGTCGCATTTCTCACCGTAGATGTTTTGATGGCGTTTTTAAACTGATCTATCTCGAAGTTTTTAAAACGGCCGATGTCGTCGTCTAGCATCGGATGAATGGTGTCAAATGATTTGGTGAGTCCAAGTACTTCTGCTTCTGCAACTCCGTAAAACGGCGGCACCATACCGAAGAAAGTAGGCGCAAAATGACACGAGCCGCATTGCGCTTTTCCCATAAACAAATTGAAACCGCGTTTCACCGCCGGATCTATTACTGTAGTTTCACCACGCATGTATTTATCAAACGGCGAGTTGAGCATTACAAATTGTCGCTCAAAATCGGCAATACACATATTAATGCCATAAATAGAAACCGCATTGTCTTTAAATTCCGGAAATGCTTCGGCAAACAAACGCACATACTCAGTATCGGCTTTTATACGTACTAAAATACTATCATAGTTATGATTGAATTCCAATGGATTAATCACCACATGGTTCACTTGTGTTTCCATGGTTACGGCAGATAAATCATAGAAGTAGGCTGCCTGCAACGCAGCATTTAAAAGCGTAGGTGTATTGCGTTTATTAAACTCACCCAATTTGTTGGTGATGGACGTAGGCAGCTTATCCGTTAAAAAATTTGAAGGCTGATGACAAGTGGAACAGCTCATGCTTTCATCTGCTGAAAGGCGTTTATCAAAAAACAATTTCTTTCCTAAAGCCGTATACAACGGATTGTTTTTATAGTATTTGTCCTGCGCGTAGAATTTGGTATTTATAAAGTC
>DAOORG010000099.1:6044-7698 GCA_035389165.1 Chitinophagales bacterium | reverse complement strand
CATCCAGTACTTTTAGTGATGCGCTAATTTCCTTTGTGTTGTTTCTAATTTCCGGCGAATCGAAAGAAACCAGGTTCTGCGTTTCCAGGCGTATCAGGTGGAACCGCATGGCTTCAAAGATGTACGTATCGCGCAGTTTAGCATCTTTCACCAACAAATAAAATGCGAGTGTTCGGTATTTTAATTGTTTTAACAGGAAAACGACTCTATCGTAATCCACACTATCTGCGGCAAGTTCGCTTTCTATAACCTGCAGTCCTTCCGGTTTTGCATTCGGATCGAACCCATCATCCATTTCCACGGCATTCACACCATTAAAAAAAGGATAACGGTTGTTATCGAGGTATTCCAATAAAAATTCAATCCGTTTAAATGCAATTCTGCTTTTCTTAAATCGGTTTGTAACCTGTTGTTTGGTGGCACCTGCTTCTGCTAAACGTTGAAGTGTATCCAATTCACTTTGGAAATTCTTGATATTTTCCAGACAAAAAGACTGAGTGAGCTGCAATGGTGTTTTCTTTTCCGTATAGGCAGAAAAAAATAAAGCCAGCAGCAAACAAAATACTGCTGTCAGAAACAGTTTTGTTTTAGTGGATGGAAAGAATGGATATTGTTTGACTGACATAAAATACGCTTACTAAGATAAATAATTATACGACGAAACAAATGCATAAAGTGTTAAGGTTTAGCAGATTTACCGTGAATGAAATCTGCTGTTCCAACTTAATAACATGCTAAAAAATGTTATCAATACAAATGCATTCATCATTTACAACATTACTATGGTATCTTTGTTTGTTTTGATTATGAAAAATAAGTTTGGAACTCTATGGATGTTATTACCGGCTCTGGTAATTATTGTGGTTGATATTTATGTATTTCAGGCGGTACGCAGCTCTTTCTCAGATTCTAAAGCGTCTACGCAACGAATAGCATATATTGTGTATTGGGTTTTATCATCAGTTACTTACCTTGCATTATTGATTCTTTTAGTTAAGGGCTATTCCAACTGGCATGGCTGGAGCAAGAATCTGATTGTTGGTTTTGCACAGGCAATATTTTTGGGAAAAGTACTGGTGTTGCCGTTTTTACTGATGGATGATTTATTCCGTTTGTTCCGTTGGGTATTAAGTTTCTTTGGCGCTTCTTCATCAGATATTCAGCCTCAGGGAATATCCAGACTTCAATTTTTAAGCAGAGTTGGATTGGCGGTTGGTTCACTTACGTTTGGTGCATTTATTTACGGAATTTTGAGAGGTGCCTACAATTATCAGGTTTTAAAAATTAAGTTGGCGGTTAAAAATTTACCGGATGCGTGGAAAGATGTTAAAATAGTTCAGATTTCTGATTTGCATGTAGGAAGTTTTGCCGATACCACTCCAATCCGTAAGATTGTAGACCTTATCAATAAAGAAGACGCAGATATTGTTTTCTTCACCGGTGATATCGTAAATAATAACGCAAAAGAGTTGCTGCCTTTTATTGATATCCTGAAAACTATAAAAACAAAAACTAAAGTATATTCTATATTAGGCAATCACGATTATGGTGCTTATATGAAATGGGATTCTGATAAAGAGATGCAGGATAATTTTCAGCATCTGCTGGATATCCAGCGAAAAGAACTAGGCTGGGATTTGTTGATGGATGAACA
>DAOORG010000099.1:0-5944 GCA_035389165.1 Chitinophagales bacterium | reverse complement strand
CATTGGGCAGGATTATTTACATCGCCTAAATCACAACATTTATATGTAAACCGAGGAGCCGGATTTTTAGGCTATCCGGGTCGCTTAGGCATCTCTCCGGAAATAAGCGTATTCCAACTGGTACAAGCATAAAAAAAATGCTGACCGGATGGTCAGCATCTAAATCGACAGAGTTGTTAAATTCTAAGTCACGGTTAGGGTTTTTATGCTCTTAGACAGCGTCTGTCGGGTTTTCTGGTTCTGAGAACGTTAAGTGGGTTTTTATGTTCTTAAACTCAGTTTCTGTCGGGTTTTTACGTTGTAATAAATTACCATTTTATGAACGCATTACCCTTTTTTTGGTTTTTTATGTTTCTAGATTTAAAGGTTTTGTTTCTATGTTTCTTTAGGTTTGGTTTTCAGGATGCTTCAGGGTTTAACGTCTTCCAACTCCGTCTTCAGTTATAATTATCTGCTTATAAGTTAGTTGGCGTATAAACTCTTTATCATTACTTTTACTTTTTTGCTCAGCAAACTCTAGTTGTTGCTTCACAATGTCTTTAATGATTTTTTGTAATTTGCTCATGTTATGTCTTTTTGGGGTTATTTATTTGTTGAATGTTTTAGAACGTATTGTTTTAATTTCTAATGTAAAGTTACACGCAGGATTGATGAAGTTAAAAGGCAATTTTAAAAACAATGTGACATTCTTATTTTCACAATTGTTGAAAGATAACGTTGATTCTGTGTCCTTTTTATAGTAATATTATATTTAATATCAAATTTAGCCACCAATGGAAAACCTTATAGAGCTGGTAAATATTATCAATAAACGCAAGTTGCGTCAAATAGAAGTGTTTGATAAGTCGTTAATTAGCAGAAAGGACACCTTATTTTCCAAGTTCTATAACGGACTTGCCGACGGATTAATAAAGTCAGATGAAGAAGCGGTTTTATTTATTTACGGATCGGCAAAAGACGCGACTAACTATCGTAAGCTAAAATCTCGTTTTAAAGAGCGTTTATTAAATACACTCTACTTTATAGATATAAACCATGCAGCAGAAATGGACAGCAGCAGAAAGGCCTATTTTGACTGCATGAACCGCTTATACCTAAGCAATATACTCCTGAGGTATGCAGAGAGCAGAAATGCCTCTATACAGCTTATTATGGATAGTTATTCGGTGGCTCGTAAAAACAACTTTTTCGACATTCTGAAAGAATACTCTTACAAACTGCTGGTGCATTATGGCATGAGCGGCGATGAAAAGAAATACAAGGAAGAATATGTAGCCTATTTGCATTACAGTAATGAGTATGAGTTGGAACAAAAAGCGCAACTCATTTATACCAGAGTGATGATGACGGTGCATTTCACCAAGAAAAATCAGGAACAAAAGGATGCAGAGGTGAAACAATGCGTGGAAGACATCGAAAAAATTGTAAGTCAGGCTAAATCACTGGTGGTGTATTTCATTTATATCCGGATTTATCTCTTTTATTATGAAATTTCCGGTGACAATACCAAGATTAATGAAACCTGTGATACGTATCTGCAGCAATACAGTAAGTACTACTCCTCTATTTTATCTCAAAACTACCTGAATACAATTTACATCTACAAACTGAAATCCTTATTTGATTTAAGAATGGATAAGGAAGCACTTGCGCTCATAGAAAGTATTCTGCCTGAATCTAAAGGTGCCAGCTATCTGGCTGTGCGAGAATTTGAAATGAAGATTTTACTGAACAACAAGCAAACAGACAAGGCGAAAGAACTGATTCAACAGATACAGACAAACAGTAATTATAAAAGCGCCAATCCGGCATTAAAGGAACGCTGGTTTATTTATAACGGATACCTGGAATTTCTGGAAAACTACCTGAAGGATGGCAACTATAAATTCAGTCTGGCGAAATTCACCAACGATATTCCGATTTCCACACAAGACAAATCCGGTTTCAATCTGGCGGCACGCATTTTATCC
Source organism: Chitinophagales bacterium (assembly GCA_035389165.1). Lineage (GTDB taxonomy): Bacteria > Bacteroidota > Bacteroidia > Chitinophagales > JADIYW01 > JADJSS01. The sequence goes on along the minus strand of DAOORG010000099.1, from coordinate 3,974 downwards.
ATTTTGTTTTACATTGGACGAAATGACTTAGACAATGCGATGCAGCATATAGACGCTTTGAAAGTTTACCAATCGAGACATTTGAAAGACGAAAATAATACCAGAAGCAATCTGTTTATAAAACTACTTTCTACTATGGAAAAGAAAAGTTTTAATTACAAGGAATTGAAATTGCTGAAAGAATATTTCACACTAAAAGAAAATTACAATAAACAGGTGATGAATGAAAGTGAAATTATCTTTTATGATGTAATCTGGGAAATGTTGCAAGAAGTATTAAGGAAAAATGATTACCGATTAATAAGTACGCTCAGATAGGTTAAAACAAAAAAAAACGGGCAAGCTTTGCACTCACCCGTCAGACCCTAAAGTCTAGAAACATAAAAACCCTACGACAAATTTAGCAACCAAATTTCATTCTCCAAATATTTTGCCAACTTTTTTTCAGACATAACATATTATTTACTTAACCAATGTGGATAAAGTACCATTTTTTGTATTGGAAATTGGCTGAAAAATCTCACCTAAGGAAATAAATAATTGAAATTCAACCGATTACTATAAAAATGGTTGATTTTAATTAAAAACGGGAAACATATTAAAGATAAATTTAATGGAAGGCAAATTGATTCATCATCGTGAATAAATCATCCTTAAAATTAGTGCTCAATTTGGGTATATATTTAAAAATCTTACAATCTTCATCCACTGCGATATTTCTCAGTTGCAGGTGTTGATTTATAAATTGCATTTCTAAGTCTGGTATCAAATCTTTAAAAGCAAGTGCGATATCCATAATTGACTTGTTAAAATCAACCATATTGTAAATTCCGGATGGCACATTTAAAAACGGAAGTTGCGTAATATACTGTGCTGATTTATCTACATCAATAAACGAACGTATTTGCTGTCCATCGCCATGAATAGATATTTTCTTGAGGAAATTGGCTTCAAACGCAAAGTGATTAATCACTGCATCAAAGCGCATGGTTTGGTTGAAACCGTACACATTTCCCAACCGAATGATATACGTATCCAGTTGATCGTTTCTCATTAAACGTTCAACAAACGCTTCGCCGCGCATTTTAGAGATTCCGTAATTGGTTCGCGGATTCAGTTTGGTACTTTCCGTAATCTGTTTGCCCTTTGCAGATGCACCGTACACCGATAAACTGCTTACATGAATAAACTTCTTCACGTTACTTTCTTCTATGGCATAGGTTAGCTCAGCTGTGCCCCAATGGTTAATCTGTTCGTATAAATGCGGGTCGGCATCAGCATATGGCGATGCAATTTTTGCCGCCAGGTTAAATACCACATCCACACCTTGCAATTCTTTCTTCAGCTTTCGAGTATCTAATATATCGCCTTGCACAAAACGGATGTTATCACCGCCAATACAAGTACATAAAAAGAAATTATAGCCACCTTTACTCAAATTATCATACACGATAATTTCTTTAACCTTAGGGATTTTTACCAGCTTTTTCACCAGTTCCGTTCCCAAATATCCTGCTCCACCTGTTATTAATACTTTCATTGCTAGTTCTTGAATTGATGAATTGTACAAGTATACAATTCTATATTTATCTAATTATTTAATAAGTTCTGTATGCAAACCACATTCTGTTTTATTTAATCCGAACCAGCGTGCCATCCGCTCATCGCCCATTTGCGACGGATCAATTTTGCGTGTACATGGCTCACAACCAATACTGGTATAGCCAAGCGCATCCAACGGATGGTGAGGAATCTTGTATTCTTTGATGTAATTCCATATCATCTGTTTGGTCCAGCTTAGCATTGGATGATAACGCATCGCGCGTTGCGGCGTTTGTTGTTCTTCTTTCATCTTGGCGCGATTAGCATTTTGATCGGCTCGCACGCCATTAATCCAGATATCATAGGATTGCAAAATCGGTTCCATGGGTGCCACTTTATTCAGGTGACAGCAGAAATCAGGATCTGAGGTAAACAACAACCTGCCGTTACTGTCTTTTTGCATATTGCGTGGTGTGGAGGATTTTTGGTCTATGACTTTGATGTTGAATAAACGGGCAATCTCATCCTTGTACTCAATGGTTTGCGGAAACAGATAACCTGTATTCAAAAAATAAACAGGAATGCTATTGTCTATCTGCGACAAGATATGCAGCATAGGAATGGAATGCGTTTGGAAAGAAGAGCCGGCAAACATGATTTTACCTTCTTTTTGGTAGCCTTCTATCTTTTTGCGAATGTTGTCAATATCTGATTCAAATGCCATAGAATAAAAATAGAATCTTATGTAGCAGAATACAGCGGAATGGATATTAAGTATAAATTAAATGTAGGCAATAAAGGCTAGAATACAAAAAAGAAAATAAAAAGATTGATGAATAAACAAAAGACAGCAGACAGAAAAAGACTAAAGATTTAATTGGAATTCAATAGGGTTGGAAAATTTAATTCTGATTAAATAAAAATTGCAATTTAGAATATTTTATAAAGATCATTACTGATTAACTTCATTATTTAATTCAATTTTGAATAGAATGTTATTGTTAAATGCTTGAATACAGCTTTTTTGAGGTAAAAAATCAGTTAAAAATAAAATTATTAACTTCGGATATGAAATACAAAGTAGGACTTATCGGATTTGGCAAAACAGGAAAAGCTGTTGCTAATGTTATATTACAAAATCAAGAATTTTCATTAGAATGGGTATTAAGACAAAGTTCCTTATTGGAGAACAGAAGTGTTCCGGAATTTTTGGGTGTAGACTCAGATGAACCCGGTAAAATTTATTCTCTGAATTCAACAAATATTAATGATTTACTTGACAAACAACCAGTAGATTTCATAGTAGATTTTTCATCTACAGAAGGAATTTACACCTATGGAAAAATTGCTAATGAAAGAAATATCAAAATAATATCTGCAATATCACATTATTCAGAAAAAGAAATAAATTACTTAAAAGAACTTTCAAAAACGAGTGTTGTATTTTGGTCTCCAAATATTACATTAGGAGTAAATTATTTATTATTTGCATCAAGGTATTTAAAGAAAATTGCACCTTGGGTTGATATTGAAATTATTGAAGAACATTTTAAAGAAAAACAAGGACTATCAGGCACTGCCATTAAAATTGCAGATGCATTAGACATTAGTAAAGAAGAGATTAATTCTATTAGAGCAGGTGGAATTGTTGGAAAACACGAAGTAATATTTGGGTTTCCTTTTCAAACAGTTCGTCTTATTCACGAAAGCATTTCAAGAGAAGCATTTGGCAATGGTGCGATGTTTGTTGCTCAAAATCTAAAAAACAAGAAACCTGGTTTATATAACTTTGAAGATGTATTGTTACCTTTTTTCGCATCGTAACTTTTAAAAAAAATCGTACTGTAGCATTTTAATTCTTTATGAGACGTTTAAAAATCAAACAAAATTAGCAACAAAAAATAAAAACATGTTTACAATAGAACAGATTAAATTGGCACACAGTAAGGTAAAATCCGGTGCAGACTTCCCTGCTTATATTCAGGATATAAAACAGTTAGGTGTTACACACTATGAAACATTTGTATCCAACGGAAATTCAGATTATTATGGTGAAAACAATCACAAAGTGTCAACCGGCACCAGATATCCATTGCTAGCAATTTCAGATAAATCTGATGTAGCACAATTTAAGCTGGACATTAAAGCACATCAGCAAGGCAATACTGACTTTCCGACATTTTGTAAAGATTGTGCAACATCCGGCATTGAGAAATGGGTAATTTACATAGATAAAATGACCTGCACATATTACGATTTAGCCGGAAATGAAGTGCTTACTGAACTGATTCCAAGCTAATTAAAGTACTTAAAACTATTTTATTGGTATCAAAATAAAATGCACATAAAAGTATGCTGCATTTTCTTGTTGTATTAAAAATAAAAAAGCCGGTGCTGTTTTGCAGACCGGCTTTGATTTATAAATTTGAATC
>DAOORG010000098.1:7470-8990 GCA_035389165.1 Chitinophagales bacterium | reverse complement strand
CGAATTCGCAATATTTTTTTCATTACCGAGCGATATTCCTGTAATTCATCTTTAGAATGTGCGCCTTTAAAGTTGATTCCTTTTTCGGTTTTGCTTTCTATCATTTTAATCAACTCAAAGACATCTTCATAATTTTTATTGACTAATTTTTGCAACACCACATTACTTGTTAAAGCATTTTCAATCATGCTCATTTTAAACATATCTTCTGTGTTTCCGATGATATCACCTAAGTTATAGATATCAGCACGATTGGCAAGCATATCTGGTATTCTGAACTTCTCACCACTTTCTGTAAAAGGATTTCCAGCCATTACAACGCATACTTTTTTACCACGTAAATCGTAGGTTTTTGGAATGCCGTTAAACACACCTTCAATCTTTCGTTGTGCATCGCAAAGCGAAATAAATTTTTGCAAAAATTCAGGATTACAATGTTGAATATCGTCTAAATACAACATGACATTATCACCCATTTCCAGGCCAAGATTTAACTTTGCTAATTCTTGTTTAGCAGCAGCATTTCCAGCATCGTCCGGATCTAAAGAGATAATACTATTACCAAGTGCAGGTCCGTTTATTTTTACAAAAACCAATCCTAAACGATTGGCAATATATTCCATTATGGTTGTTTTACCATAACCTGGTGGCGAAATGAGCAACAACATACCGTGTCTGTCAGTACGTTTTGCATCGCCGGCAGCTCCAAGTTGTTTAGCAAAATTATCACCAAACAATGGTAAATATACTTTATCTATCAACTGATTTCTAACAAAAGAAGAAAGTACTTTAGGTGTAAATTCCTGTAAGCGAAGTTTTGTTTTATAGCTTTCTATCAATTGCATTTTTAAAGCTCTAAACTTATTAAATGCAGGAACTGAATGATTAGAAAAATAAGATAACTTTTCTACAAAATGGTAATAATTAAACTTATAGATTCCTTGACTTATCAATACATGATTGCCACTTAGATTTTTAACTTCTTGTTGCGCATTGAATCTTATAATTTTATTTTTATCAGGCAATCCTTTTATAAAAAGAAAACAGACTTCTTCTGTTATAATATCAGTAATATCTTTAGATTGCTGTAAAAAGGATTGCAACCAATGATTTGCCAATAAATATTTTTCACAGATATCGTTGGTATTCTGCATACTACTTTCAAACAAGGTTACTTGCTTTTTATCTGTAAGGTATTTCCTAAAAGCATTATACACCTGAACAGATTGCTCATTGATGCTCCAGTGATCATTATCTGCAAATTCTTGCATTAAGTACAAAGCTGCCTGTTGAAAATTTGACGATGAAATTATTTTATTTAGTTGATTAAATGCATCAATTTCATCTGTAATTTTTTGTTGTAGATGCTCGAATTCTTTGCTTTCTGGAAATACCTTTTTTATAACACCTGCAACTTTTATTTGGTTGTTAAAGATATCGAATGTTGCTTTATCTAATGAGAACCACCAAAGTAGTGCAATAATACGCTGGCTTGGTGTGAACGACAAAATGCCTGCCTG
>DAOORG010000098.1:1978-7370 GCA_035389165.1 Chitinophagales bacterium | reverse complement strand
AAATGGAAATATAATTCATCATTTTTATTAACGATGGTTAAATCGAGCTGCTGTTTATTGACAGAGAAATTATATTTTCCAAGTTTGATGGTTTCTCCATCAAATAACTCTTGTTTATCTTTTAGCTGACGAATTGCATCTTCTTTTGCTGCTTTTAATTGTCCTGATAAATCTTCTGCTTTGCCAGTATCTTGCATTTCAAAAAGTTGACTGATATTGCTATTCAACTTTTCAATCATTAAATCAGATGCGAAATATGAATTGATTTCTTCTACAGAATTACAAGTGAGCATTTTTGTTTTAATACTCTTCAGAATGCGCTCACCGGAAGCCATCAAAGCAAGGCTTCTTTTATTTTTGCTTTCGATTAATTGATTTCTTTTCGCTTCAAAAATCTTGTATATTTCTTCGCGTTTTTCGCTTATTTTTTCTCCAAATTCTTCGTAGTTAGCAAACTTACCTTCGAGTTCTTCTAACTGCACCATCATCTTTGCTAAGTATTCATCACATTTATCTGTTGTGACAGACATATCTACATGACTGATGATTGCCTGGTCAATTAATTTCAGTTGTGCAAAAAATTGTGCGTGCGCTTCTTTGCCGCCAAGATCCTTTATTTTATTGGCTGTGTTGGCTTTTACCTGATTCAGAATGGCAAAAATACCGGAAATATCATCGATGATTTTTGTTGCATGTGAAGTGTCTTCAATTTTTAGATTACTGACAATCTCAATCAATAATTCTAAATCAAGACCAATCTGATTAAGTTCTGCTTGCAGCTTATTTCCATCAATAACTTTTTCAATTGTTTGAATAGAATTGCCAGCAACTTCTACTCTGTCTTTATATGGTTTTAATGCTTTTTCTTCCACTAAAAACGCAACACACTTTTGAGAAATACTTTCTGATTGGTTAATGAGTTCTTGTTCAATAGAATTAATTACGGCAACATCAGCGTATCTGAGTTCTTTTAGTGCAATGGTTTCGCCTCTTAGTTTTCTTAAATTACTTAACGATGCAACAAACTCATTGATATCTTCAAAGTTGGTAAATTTTATTTTTTCAAAAAGTGCTTTTGCTTCTTTATCAACTGTACTGATGGCATTTTGAGTAGCTTTCTTAATGCGTTTAACTTTCTCAAATTCGTCAATTGCATTATTAGCTGTTTTTTCAATTTCAGAAAGTGGTGCTACTAACTGCTGCGCCTTTGTGTCGGTAATCCAATAATATGCATCTTGAATATCTTTAGCTTCTTTAGCAATATCTTGATACAAACCATCGTAATTATCATCTTTATTCAGCAATACAATTAAATCCTGACATTCAGCCATTGCTCTTACAATATCTTTATTGCCGATTTTATACAAGAAATTATCCTTGAATTCTGATGTTATAATTTCTTTTTTTGTGAATGGTGTTTGCCAGATTTGGACTACGTGATGTTTGGTTGCATTTTTTTCTGATTTAAAATAAACCAATTCACCATTTTCGAATAATGTAGCACCATTGCAAATTATTGGCGTTGAAATTTGATGATTAATCACGTTGTACATTAGAATCAAATAATTTCCAACGCTTTCCTGATAAAAAATAAAATAATGATCTTCGCCATTTGGTGAAGCGATGCGTTCCTGAAATTTAATTCCATCAATAACTTTATCAAAAACTTTATATTCGCCAGTTTGTAAATAATAGCCATTTGCAAATAAAATACCTTGACTATCCGGCAAAAGAATTCCTGTATCTTTTAAAGAATCGACACGAATGACTTCCTGAATTTTATTATTAAAAATGAAGTATTGAAAATCTTCTTTATAAGGTTTAATTTTTAAAACAATAAGATTTCCTAAATCAGCATAATGATATTCAGCATCATCTAGTGTTTGATCCGGATACTCTACTTTTTCGTTATAAATTCCTAAACCTGTTTCAGTGTTGTCTTCAACTTTAATAGTTAAATCGCCGCCAATAGTTTCTACAAAAACTTTATCTAAAATACTAACGTGTGCATGTTTTCCATAACGAAACATATCACGTGTTGCCTTTTGCCATCTGAATTCGTGTTGCGCTGGAAACTTACATTCGTGTTCACTTCGATTATCTACATAGGTTAGCGATTCATCTTCAATCAACCATTTAAAAGTTTTTATATCGCTCGGTTGATTGCTAATTTGAAAAACCATATACAAGTAATTTCCTATGATAGAAAATTTTGAAAAAATGGTATTCCTATAATATTTATAAAGGTTTTGGAAATCGATTTCAAATTGTTCGTTGGCGATTAAGTTAAACTCTTTTTGATGAAAAACGTTCTCTGAAAATTCGTAAATACTGAAAACATCTTTTAAGAAAATCTCTTTACGCAAACCAAAATGCACGTTATAACCAAAGATGCATAAGTTTCCAATTGCCACAATATCACGTGCAATGCAATTGTTATCGGTATTGATACGTGCATTTGCGATTAATTGCGTTTCAATGGCACCAAATATTTTTTTACGTTCATCATTCAGCAATCCGATTTTATCAATCAGAATAGATTTTTGCGCATTTAATCTCGAACGAATAATTTCGTAAGTACCTTGCTCCAAGTGTTGCGTATTTGTTTCTACTATCTTATTATCTTCTGCCATTGAACGATGTTGGTTAGATTGATTATACTAATTTCCAGTATCTTTTTTTATTGATACTGGAAAAAAGTAAATAGTTGAATTTATAATCATTAAAAAAATGGATTACAAATTCTTACTTCAATTTATTGTCGCTGATACCTAAACTTTTGGCAAGGTTAAACAAATTACTTAAGAAGCTTTGATCATCTTTATTATTTGTTGAGTTCATTATTTTAGTAATTAACGCTGCGATACTCAAATTTTTGATATCATCGCTGCCAATGCCGTATTTATTGGCAAAGTCAGTTACTTTTGCAATTAAATTTCCGTGTACATCATCGCTGCCTAAAATTGCATCTCTGATTTGTTTAGCGTTATCACTGCTTTCAATTAATCTATCAAAACCTTTTGCTTTAGTGATTTGACCGATAATATTTTCGAAGAACATTGTTTCGCCGCCGACGATATCAATGTTTGCAGAACGCAATGCTTCAGAAATAACACTTGCCTGAGCTTCTGCGATATCTTTCTGAATATGAATTTGCGCTAACTCAACATCTTTTTCTTTATTCAATCTTAATTTAAATTCTTCGTGATCTTTACCAACGCCATCTAACACTTTCATTGCTTCAGCTTTTTGTTTGATACCATCAGCATCTGCAACTGCTTTTTCGCGAAGTACATCTGCTTCCATTTGTCCTTGTTTACGCAAAGCATCAGACTTCTTCTCTATTATATTCGCATCTACAGTTCCTTGGCGTTCGTGTGCATCGGCTTTTGCGTGCATTACTTCTGCTTCAGATAAACCAATGGCTGCTTCTTCTTTTGCTCTTGCTTCAGCAATTAATTTTCTTGCTTCAGATTCTTTCATCGAAGCTTCTTTTTTGGCATTCGCTTCTATAATCGTTTGTTGAGCGCGTTCTTCTGCAGCTTTTTTCTCTGCTTCTTCATGCTTAACTCGCTTAATTAAATTTTGTTCCGCTTCTTCGTGTGCTTTAGTAATGGCTACTGATTTGCTTCTTTCTGCAGCTTTGAAAGCTTCCACATCTTTGATATTTTCTTTTTCCTGTACAACACCTTTTTCCAGAATTACACGATCTTTGATGACATCCTGAATATTTTTCTTTTCAATTTCGATGGCTTTTTCTTTTTCAATACTTGCAAGTGCTACCACTCTTTCTCTTTCGTTTTGCTCTAACGCTCGATCTTTTTCTACTCTTTCTTTTTCAACCGCTTCAGTACGTTCTTTATTTTTTTGAGCAACAATAATTTGTCTGTTTTTATTTTCAAACTGAACGCCTAACTTTTCTTCGGTTTCTAATTTTTTGCCTTCTGCTTTTAATCTTTCTTCTTCTGCTACCTTAACGATTTCAGCATTTTCGCGTGATTTTATATTTTCAATTTCACGGCGTTGCTTTTCTGTTTTTTCAGCCAGTTGTCTATCTAATTCCAGGATGGCTTCTTTTGCTTCAACATCTTGTTTGCGAATAGTTTTTTCTTCATCACGACGAATTAAGTTAGCTTTCATATTTTGAATAGCTGTTAATTCAGTAATCTTTTTGATGCCTTCTGAATCCAGAATATTATCTTTTTTAAGATAGTCGATAGAAGTTTGTTCTAAATTATCTATAGCACAGTCATCCAATACATAACCATTCAAATCTGTACCGATGATATTGATAATTTCCTGACGAAATTCTCTTCGTGCTTCATATAATTCAATAAAGTCGAATTTTTTTCCTACAGTCTTAAGCGCTTCCGAAAATTTAGCTTCAAATATTATTTTTAACGTATCAATATCAGAAGCTCTTGCGGTTCCTATTGTTTGAGCTACATTAATAATATCATCAACCGATTTATTAACACGAACAAAAAAAGCGACTTCGATATCAGCACGCATATTGTCTTTACAAATTAAGCCTTCTTCGTGTTTTCTTACGATCTCTATTACCTTAATAGACACATCCATAATTTCTAATTTATGGAAAATAGGAATCACATACATACCTTTATCGAAAGCAACGGCAGTGCCTCCAAAACCGGTTCGGACCAGTGCCTGACCTTGTGGTACTTTCTTGTAAAAGAGCGCTAATAAAGCGAAAAAGCCGAATACCAAAAACACCAGTATTATGGCAAGAATGACTAAAATTGATTGAAACATTTGAATTGATTTGAAATGATTTGAATATTTAATACGGTTCTACAAAATATGTTTTTTTATCGTCAGATTGATTTATGATTAACACAGTGCTTCCACTTTTAAGTTCCTCATCACTCTTTAAAAGTTTAACGTAAATCTTGATTGGATTGCCTTGCATATTTATTTCTGCCATACCAATTTTGTCTGCGCTTAAGTTGGTTTGCAAAGTTGCTTCGCGGCCTAATAATTCTAAAGATGCATCGCCATGCGAATTAAAATGTTTGAAGAAACCTTTAAACGGATTGCTGACGATTTTAGTAGCAATTAAAGCAGGAATTATTGATAAAAAGAAAAATAAGAAACCAAATGAATGCTGGAAAGTATTTGTAAAGTAAGTTGTAGTAACAGAAAAAAACCACCAGCCTGTTATGAATAGTGTAAACACGAACATAAATGGCAATTCGGCGAAATTGAAATAAACTAAAATTGTTTTAAAAAGATTTAATTTTCTATTTCTATTCCGGATATTTTTATTCATTTCAGCATTAGCTAAATCCTTCAAATCAATATCCTTATTAGGTGTATTGATATGCTTATCTACATGAAAATGTTTATCAATTTCAATGTGCTTATCTATATG
>DAOORG010000098.1:0-1878 GCA_035389165.1 Chitinophagales bacterium | reverse complement strand
TTTTTTATAATTTTGAAAATTGAATTAATTTATCTGAATATTCACTTAATAACAAGGATAAAGAATTAAGCGTTCCTTCCATTTCATTTATATTTAGATTCTTTAGCTGGTGTGTATTTCTGAAAATAATTTTTCTACCAGTTTCATCTAAGACAAAAGCACCATGAACAATGTCTCTGTTTTTAACGAGCAATTGTTTTAAAACATCACTGGAAATATCTTCAGGAATTTCGACTAAAAATTGCTCAATAATTAAGATTGGATCTAAAACACCAAAAATCAAATTTTTAAATCCTTCTGATTCTTTGTTTACTATAATAATTCCATCTTCTTCGTTTTCCAGCGTGATTGGATATTCTAATTCATTTAAATAGCCTGAGATTATTTTAAAATATGTATTCATATCAGTTTCATTATTTTGTAGTAAACTATTGTTTTTAATTTTTTATCAATTAAATTCAATTTTACTTTGACAATACAAATATGCAAACTATATTTGTATTATGCAAATAAAATTAGCAAATAAATGTCGATTTTTGGAAACAATATAAAAAAGATCAGGATATTAAAGAATATGAGCCAGCAAGAGTTAGGTGAACTATTCGATATCAGCAGAGGTAGTATTGGCAGCTATGAAGAAGGCAGAGCTGAACCAAAGATTGATTCTGTCATAAAAATTGCCGCCTATTTTAAGTTGAGCATTGATGCGCTTTTAACCAAAGAATTAACGGTGAACGATTTATCTAACTTTACTAATAAAATTAGCAAACATATCCAGCAAACTAGTACTGTAAAAGAAGAAAAAACCCATACATCGTCACAAAAGATTTATCTGGAAGACAGAATAGATGTTTTAGAAAAGAAAATCATTGAGCTTGAAAAGAGAATATCTAAGAAATGATTTTTGAATATTATGTTGCTATATGAATGTACTATTGGTTTAATTATAAAAAATAACATTGAATTCTAGTATTTCTAGTAAATAATTTGAATAGTTAATAGCTAATTAAATTAAAGAAAAGACTTTAGGCTATTTTATTCTTAAAAAACAAAGATGTTAATATCAATGCATACAAACATGCTGCTATAGCTGAAACAATAAATGTACCTATCCCACCAAATCCGCCAATGATAATTCTCAAGAATGAGATACCTGCTGCTATTAAAATTAATCTTATCCAATAAATACTAACCTTATTTTGAGCAAGATTAGTATCTGGTTTTAATCTTGCAATTGACAACAAGATAAATAATCCAGCAAATAAAGTGCTTCCATGTTGCAGTATTTTATAAATACCAATTGAATGTGAAAAAACAAGAATATGGTTTGATAATAGTTCAGATTTCAAAACAAAGAAACCACCTTTGTGTGTAAATGCATCCCATAAAATATGCGTAACCGCACCAATTAAAATTGAATACACAACAATCCACCAACTTTTCTTAAAATAATCATTCCAATTTATTTTTGTTATAAATAATAATCTTGAACGAAAATAATTAGGCAAGTTGTTTATTATATCTTTTGAAACTATATTGTAGAATACAAACAAAAGAATAATACTTAAAGGCAAATCAAAAATAAATAAACCATGTATAGAGTGTCCAATAAGACTAACAATACGCATCCGTAGAAAATATTCAAAATCTGGCGCCATACTTCCAACTATTAATCCTGATAAAGAAAAGAATCTTTTAGGAAAAATTTTGAATGGCAATACAATTGCTGGATGACAGAAGGTAAATGGCATTTTTTAGATATTATTTATAATTACACATTTTTCATGTTCAAGCTAACTGCTTTTTTAGTGTTCATCAGAAAACCTTCTTCACCACTTTTTAATTCTGCAGCATTGCCTTCATCTGTATCAATATGCA
>DAOORG010000097.1:5074-9027 GCA_035389165.1 Chitinophagales bacterium | reverse complement strand
CATATCATCACCGCTGGCTTTTTTATCAATATCCTGATAGCCGTTTACTTCCAGAAAAGCTTGTTTTTCATAAGCTAAATTGGCACCATTTGCCATGTTGAACATTTCCATATTCAATGATGCACCGGTAATTGCCTGCATGCCGCAAAAATCTAACGCCTGAAAATGCTGAAAGCGTGTTTTTTCTTTATAGTAACCAACAGGTGCTGCAATTAAAGCACATTTCTCTTTTTCATAAAAAGAAACAATACTGTGTATCCAATGCTGTTGCAGTCTGCAATCAGCATCTGTAGTAATTATCAGTTTCCCATTTGCAAGATGTACGGCTGCTTCTATCGCTTTCTTTTTATAGGCTTCCGTTGCCGTATTTTCCGGAATAATTTCTTGTAGTTTATATACTTTTATGTAGGTATGCTGGTTGGCATATTGCTGGCAGATATCGTAGGTGCCGTCTTCTGAAAAATCATCTATAATAATTACTTCTGTTAATTGAGTCGGATAAACCTGTTGTGTGATGTCGTGTAATAAATGACCGATATTAGCTGCTTCATTTCTGGCAGGAATAATAATGGTGACAGCCGTTGAAGGTTGATCATTTAAAAAGTGTACTTCTTCAATTTCTTCCCATTCATTCTTATATGTCCACATAATACTGACATAAAAAATGGTAAGTAAAAATGAAATGAATAAGAATAGAACCACTGATTTAAAATTTTGCGGACAATAATTCTTTAAATTTAATCAATCTGTTTTGTAAAATGTCTTCTTTTTTTACTTGTTTGCCATCTCAAACACAGGTAGCCAGTCGGGTAAATTTTTTTGCCATGTGATGTGTCATTTAAATAGATTAAAAAAATAAACTTCATTTTTATGGAATTTAACTTGGTTTTGTCTCTCAATAGATAAACAGACGTATGCAACTATTACCAATTCACCAGAAAATTATTGAAGTGCGTGGCAAAAAAGTGATGCTCGTTCCGAAGCTTCGGAGTTGATCTTGCAGAAATGTACGAAATGGAAACAAAGGTTTTAAAACAAACTGTAAGGAGAAATCTGGAAAGATTTCCGGAAGATTTTATGTTTCAACTGTCTGAAAAAGAATGGAATACACTTTTAAGGTCACAATTTGCGTCCTTAAAAACAGGCAGCGGAAGGCGACCTAAGTACTTGCCATTTGCTTTTACCGAACACGGCGTAGCTATGCTGGCAAGCGTTTTAAATAGTTCAAAAGCTATACAAGTCAACATTTCCATCATACGGGCTTTCATTGCATTGAGGGAATTTGCACTCAATTTCAAGGAATTATCGGATAAAATATTGGAAATGGAAAAGCAATTTAATATGCAATTTGCTGATGTGTTTGAAGCATTAGATTATCTGATGGAAGAAAAGAAGATAGAAGTGGAACAGAAAGAACGACCGAGAATTGGTTTTAAGCAATAAGCTCAAAACCAGAATATTCTTTCAGCACTTCATCTAAAATAGAATAAATTTCAGAGATGTCGTTGGTCATTACTAATCTTGTTCTGTAAGGTTTTATATTAGGCAGTCCTTTCAGATAATTGGAATAATGCGGTCGCATTTCTAAAATTCCAAGTGTATTGCCTTTCCATTCGATGGATTTTTGTAAATGCTTTTTTACGGTGGCAATCTTATCTTCTATTGGTGGTTCTTCCATTATTTTTCCTTCAAAGAGATAAGCTTTCACCTGGTTGAAAATCCAGGGAGCACCGATGGCGGCGCGACCAATCATAATGCCATCCACACCATATCTGTTTTTGTATTCCAGCGCTTTCTGAGGTGAGTTGATATCACCGTTTCCGAAAATCGGAATTTGCATACGTGGATTTTCTTTCACTTTGGCAATCAATGTCCAGTCGGCCTCGCCTTTATACATTTGCTTGCGCGTGCGTCCATGAATGCTTAGCGCTTTGATACCTATGTCTTGCAAACGTTCTGCAACCTCTACAATATTTTTAGTTTGGTCGTCCCAGCCTAAACGCGTTTTCACGGTAACAGGCAAGTTTGTCGCTTTCACCACTTGTTCTGTCAATCGCACCATTTTAGGTATATCTTGTAAAATGCCAGCGCCAGCCATTTTGCAAACGACTTTATTTACAGGACATCCGTAATTAATGTCAATCAGATTAGGATTTGCTTGTTCAACAATGCGTGCACTTTCTACCATGGCATCTTCCTCGCCGCCAAAAATCTGAATGCCGATGGGTCGTTCATAATCGTAAATATCCAGTTTCTGAATGCTTTTGTGTGCATGACGAATTAATCCTTCTGAAGAAATAAATTCCGTATACATCAAATCAGCACCATATTGCTTGCATACGGCACGAAAAGGCGGATCGCTCACATCTTCCATAGGTGCCAATAAAAGCGGAAATTCGCCTAATTCTATGTCGCCGATTTTTACCATGATTAGTTCATTGTCAATAGTCCATTGTCAATAGATTTTTTGCTATTGACTATCGACCATCGTCTGAATTGCTATCTTTACACAAAGATACGACTAATGACAGAAAATTTGTTAGATAACAACCTTAATACACCATTAATTCCATCCAGAGCTATTGACAGATATAGCTTTTTTGCTCAGTTATTTATATGGCTCGGTATTTTTTTAGGCTGTTTTTTACTTGCTCAAATGATCAGTAGTCTGATTATTTTATCTTATTATAAAAGTGCCGACATAAAACAAATTGTATCGAATCCTGCTGACTTAAACGTTTTAAGATATGCGCAAATGCTGGCAACCTTATTTAGTTTTTTGTTGCCTGCCTTAATTTTCAGCAGACTAAAAAGCGATTCTTTATTACAATATGCTAAAGCTGCTGTTGGTTTTAATCCTGTCTTTTTATTGCTGATTCCATTGTTGTTGATTACGTTTTATCCGCTTATAAATGTATCCTTTTTTGTAAATAAGTACATGTTTTGGAACGACTGGTTCAAAGATTACCAAGGTGATTATAAAATTATCGTGGAAGGATTATTAAAGGATCAAAGTGTTTATGTTTTTGTTCTTAATTTTATTACGGTAGCAGTACTGCCTGCGATTTGTGAAGAATGGATTTTCAGAGGCACTTTACAAAAGCTATTAACAGAAAGACTAAACATACATATCGCAGTCTTTTTGGCAGCGCTATTTTTCAGTCTTATTCATTTTGAGTTTTCCGGATTTTTGCCACGTGTTATTTTAGGCATGTTCTTAGGGTATTTATTTTATTACTCAGGTAGTTTGTGGGCCAGTATTTTTGCGCACCTGGTTAATAACGGAGCTCAGGTGGTTTTTATATATCTTAATAACAAAGGCATTTATAAAATGGATGTCGAAAATCCGGAAATGCCACAGGTATGGGAATTAATTGTTTACACATTAGCGTTTGCAGGATTGTGGTCTCTTTTTTACCATTTCGCACAAAAGAGAAAAAATAGTACTTTTGTGTAACTGACAAACGTCATGCTGAACTTGTTTCAGCATCTATAGATTCCGAAATAAATTCGGAATGACGATTTTTAAAATTCAATAATTGTTTAATGAGCGATATAACCACACGAATAACCACAGGTATTTTCTTTTTAATTGTAATGATTGGTGGTGTTATACTCAGTGAGTATTCTTTTCTGATTTTATTTTCGTTGTTAGTCGTGTTGTGTATCAATGAATATCATGGAATTATTCATAATTTACTGACTTCAACACCCAAATGGAAAACAACCTACAAACTTATTAATACCATATTCAGTGTCATCATCTTCGGTATCGTTTTTTTAGTGGCCAGCAATAAAATTCCGCTCATTTCCTGGTCGCTGGTTTGTGGCTTTCCGCTTACCTGGCTTGTAATTGAAATGTATACCAAAAGTGAAAAACCGTTTTACAATGTTTGTCTAAACTCCATGGCTATTTTTTATCTGGCCATTCCGTTGTCATCTTCTTGTTTACT
>DAOORG010000097.1:0-4974 GCA_035389165.1 Chitinophagales bacterium | reverse complement strand
TTGCAAATAAAAGACAGTGGAACGGCATTGCCTGGTCATGGTGGTTTTTTAGACCGATTTGATGGACTTATTTTTTCATTGCCTGCGTGTACCTTGTACCTGACTTTTTTTCAATAAAAAAGACTCAGTAAGTTTCACTTTCCTGAGTCTCTGTATTTCAAATTTTACTTACTACTTATTCCTTTCGACTAATAGCTACATAACAATCGCTTTTTCACCAATCATTTTTCTGAGATTTAATAAGGCATAACGCATTCTGCCAAGTGCTGTGTTAATATTTGTACCTGTCATTTCTGCAATTTCTTTAAAACTTAAATCTGCATAATGACGCAAAATCAGCACTTCTTTCTGATCGGCAGGCAATAATTCTACCATGTCTTTTATTTGTTTTATAGATTGCTCACGAATTACTTTGTCTTCTCTGCTTTCATCGGCAAAACGCAATACATTCAGGATGTCTTTGCCATCGCTGTCCACAATTGTAGGCATGCGTTTGTTACGGCGAAAATGATCCATACACAAGTTGTTGGCTATCATCATTACCCAAGGAAGAAATTTCCCTTCTTCATTATATTTTCCGGCTTTAAGGCTATCTATAACTTTAAAGAATGTATCCTGAAAAATATCTTCCGCCAATGCACGGTCTTTGACCCGCATCATGATAAACGAAAAGATTTTTCGTTGATACTTTTTCAGTAAAAAGGCGAGCGCATTTTCATCTCCATTTATATATCTTTGGAGGAGCTCATTGTCTGTTTGAACAATAGGATACATGATACCAATTTTTTGCGTGTTATAATAATTGCCGTTGTCATGTAGATATTATTCAATAGTTTATTGTGTTACGTGAGTTAATTATTACCAAGATTAATAAACAAAAACGAATTAAGTATTGTCATTAACAGTATTTAACGCAAAAAGGGTGCCTAAAGTATGTCGAAAGCAAAAAAAATAACGGTAAACAGTGATAGTAAAATATTTATTAAGGGCGCACGTACTCATAATCTGAAAAATATTGATGTAGAAATACCACGTAATAAATTGGTCGTTGTCACTGGTGTTTCAGGTTCCGGTAAATCATCTTTAACCATAGATACGCTGTATGCAGAAGGACAGCGCCGCTATGTGGAATCACTGTCTTCCTATGTAAGGCAATTTATGAGTCGCATGGATAAGCCTGATGTAGATTATATCAAAGGATTGTCGCCGGCAATTGCAATTGAGCAAAAAACAACCACAGGCACTACACGCAGTACAGTTGGCACCTTAACAGAAATCTATGACTATTTGCGTTTGTTGTATGCAAAAATCGGAAAGACCTATTCGCCTGTTTCCGGGAAATTAGTGCAAAAACAGGAAGTTTCTGATGTGATTGATTATATCAAAACATTAGATGAAACTGCAAAAATTCAGATTCTTTCGCCATTAAAAGAAATCACCAAAAATAAACTGGAAACCCTTCTGCAAGATGGAATACAACGTTTGTTATTGAATGGTGAAGTGGTGAAAATTGAAGATTACAAAATTCCTGAAACCCTTGTTTCTAAAATAGAATCTGATAAAAAACTTACGACTCACGACTCACGACTCACGACTAGTGCTTATATTCTGATAGACAGAGCCACGGCAGAACAAACCGAAGACAATTTATATCGTCTTGCGGATTCTGTTTCTTTGGCATTTTCAGAAAGCGGTGGCGAATGTGTAATAGATGTTCCCGGAAAAAATAAGAAATCATTCAGCAATAAATTTGAATTGGATGGTATTGCGTTTGAAATTCCATCGCCGCAATTGTTCAATTTCAATTCGCCATATGGAGCCTGCAGCAAATGCGAAGGATTCGGTACCATTCTCGGCATTGATCAGGATTTAGTGATTCCAAACAAAAATCTTTCTGTGTATGAAGATGCGGTTGTTTGCTGGCGAACAGAAGGAATGAGTATCTGGAAAAAAGACATGATAAAAGGTGCGGCAAAATGCGATTTTCCAATTCATAAACCCATTATTGATTTATCAAAAGAGCAATACAAAATATTGTGGAATGGCAACGAATATTTTCAAGGTATCAATGCATTTTTCAAAGACGTAGAATCTCAAACATACAAGATCCAGTATCGTGTAATGTTAGCAAAATATCGTGGACGCACAGCCTGCGACCAATGTGGTGGCACCCGTTTGCGACCGGATACCGAATATGTGAAAGTCGGAGAAAAATCAATAGGAGATTTATTGCAGATGACGATAAAAAATATGTATGAACATTTCCGGCTATTAAAAATTGATAAACACGATACGCAAATTGCAAGTAGAATATTGTTGGAAATAAATAACCGTTTGCAATTTATGGTCGATGTAGGATTGGAATATCTGTCGCTGAATCGTTTTTCCAATACATTGTCCGGTGGCGAGTCGCAACGCATCAATCTAACGAGAACATTAGGCAGTAACTTGACCGGTTCGCTTTATATTTTGGATGAACCCAGTGTTGGCTTGCATCCGCATGATACCGGAAAGCTGATATCGATTTTAAAATACTTACGCGATTTAGGAAATACCGTAATTGTGGTGGAACACGAAGAAGAAGCCATTCGCTCTGCGGATTATCTGATTGATGTGGGACCGTTTGCCGGCACACTCGGTGGTGAAATTGTGTTTGCCGGAAACAGTGCAGACATCATTAAAAACCCGAATAGTTTAACTACGCAATACCTGACGGGCAAGCTACAAATTGAAGTACCGAAGCAGCGAAGAAAGCCAATTAATTTTATTGAAATTAAAGGCGCGAAACAAAACAACCTGAAAGGTATTGATGTCAAAATTCCGTTGAATGCGCTGTCCGTAATTACAGGTGTTTCAGGTTCAGGTAAAACGACACTTATCAAACAGATTTTGTATCCGTATTTAAAAATTCAGCTGGAAGGTTTTGGCGGAAAAGCCGGATTGTTTAAAGAAATCATCGGTTATAAAAACAAGATAAAAAAGATTGAATTTGTCGACCAGAATCCGATTGGCAGAAGTTCGCGCAGTAATCCGGTGACCTACATCAAAGCGTATGATGCGATACGCGATTTATTTTCTTCACAATCTTTATCTAAGATTCGTGGTTATCAGGCCAAGCATTTTTCGTTTAATGTAGAAGGCGGTCGCTGCGATGCCTGCGAAGGTGAAGGCGAACAAGTGGTGGAAATGCAATTTTTAGCGGATGTGCATCTGGTGTGTGAAGTGTGCAACGGCAAACGTTTCAAACAGGAAATTCTGGAAGTAAATTATAATGGAAAAAATATTGCTGAAATATTAGACTTGACGGTAGATGAAGCCATAGAATTTTTTGCAGAAAAAAAAGATGTGGTGAGCAGATTAAAACCACTGCAAGACGTTGGCTTAGGGTATGTGCATCTCGGACAAAGCAGTTCCACGCTAAGTGGAGGCGAAGCACAGCGTGTGAAGTTGGCTTCCTTCTTAACGAAAGGCGTGGCAAAAGAACAAGTCTTATTTATTTTTGATGAACCGACAACAGGCTTACATTTTCACGATATCAATAAACTCTTGAAAGCCTTTAATGCGTTGATAGAAATTGGACATACGGTTGTAGTGGTAGAACATAATATTGATGTAATTAAATGCGCCGACTGGATCATAGATTTAGGACCAAAAGGCGGCGAAGAAGGCGGACACTTAGTGTTTGAAGGCACACCGGAAAACCTGATAAAAAATAAGGAAAGTATTACGGCAATTTATTTGAAGGAGAAGTTATAATCCGTCTTGCTGTCCCGATGGATATCGGGATTGTTTCAGCATCTTTTTTATAAGTTCTATGTCTTCAGCAAACGAAATGTAATGGTTGGAAAGGACAGCAACCACTAGCTAAATTACTGTATCTTCTCTACTTTATAAATTCCTGTTGCTTTGCTGTTGGTTTTCATCATCATGCCTAAAAATTCCATATCAATATTCATATCCAGTGTATACGGTTGGGTTTGTTGTAAATTATCGGTTTTGGATAACTTTATTTCACCGGAGCCCATGCCGGAAACTTGTGCCATTTGTTTTTTCATCGCATCCGAATAAATTACACTTTCAGATAAAATGCTGTAATGTGTTGCACTGATTTCCTTCAATGTATATTTTGTGCGTATCATATAAGGCATCATCTGGTCTTCTACCGGATATTCTTTCGACCACGAATCGCCCGTTTTTACAGGACTTTCTGGCAAGATGTCAAAAATTCCTCTAAGCGTAGTGGATATTTCAGTCCTGTCTAATTGTTGCACCATCGGTGAGCCGCTTCCGCCAAAAGGATTGTCTGCTTCTTTCTTCTTTTTCAATCCACTTGTAATTTTTTCATATCCTGTTAATTCTTTCAGTTCGCCACGATCGGATATCAGTAAATAAAATTTCTTGCCTATCGCAGATTTTACCGAGTTAAATTCTTCCTGTTGTTCTTTATCGAGTTTGTTGTCTTTTTTTCTGGTAGAATAAAAAGCGGTTTCTTCTTTAGACGTTATTCCGGATTCTAAATATTCATAATAAGCTTCCAGTTTGTATTCATTTTTTCCAACACTTACCACTTTAAAAACAAGGGCAATTTCCATGTTCATATCCATACTGACTTTTTCAATTTTGGAAGCTGTAGTATCTTTTTCTTCTTCTGTGGTAGAATCGGCTACACCCAATGCTTCACCGAACATTTTTTTCATTTTTTCCTCATCTACTTCAATGCTGATATCGGTAGGCATCTTCATTGGTATGGTGACGCGATACATATCGTTTTGCTTTAATTGCAGCTTCAGGGAAATTTTATCTTCCGCAAAAACGTTGAGTACAAATAACAAAAAGAAACAGGTCAGCAGTGGAGTCAGTTTTTTCATGATTTATAATTTAAGTGTACAAATATAAAAAAATCAATAACAATTGTATAGATTTTTTAAAGAAAGGCAACTGTGATTTTCAGACACGTTGGTATCTACTTTAAAA
>DAOORG010000096.1:0-9058 GCA_035389165.1 Chitinophagales bacterium | reverse complement strand
TTTTCATGATAAATAATTGACTGATTGATTCTGTTAATTTACCGATCATCATTTAGACATAAAAATAAAAATGCCATCAAAATTGATGGCATTTTTTATATCGTGTAATAAAATACTATTTCGCTAATGCTTCCGCATATCTTCTGTTTACTTCATTCCAGTTGATTACATTGTAAAATGCTGAAATATAATCTGGTCTGCGGTTTTGGTAGTGTAAATAGTATGCATGTTCCCAAACGTCTAAGCCTAAAACCGGAGTTCCAGGGCATTCTGCGATATCCATGGTTGGATTATCCTGATTTGGAGAAGAGCAAACGCAAATAGTTTTATCTGCTTTTACGCATAACCAAGCCCAGCCAGAACCGAAACGTGTAGTGGCTGCTTTTGTAAATTCTTCTTTAAACTTGTCGTAAGAACCAAATGTTGCTGTGATAGCTTCGCCGATAGCACTGGTAGGTTCGCCACCGCCAACAGGACTCATTACTGTCCAGAATAATGAGTGGTTGAAGTGACCACCGCCATTGTTACGGATAGCCGGAGAAAGTTTAGAGATGTTTGCCATTAATTCTTCCAGCGATTTTCCTTCATTTTCGGTGCCTGCCACTGCTGCATTTAAGTTGGTTACGTATGCGTTGTGGTGTTTACCATGGTGAATTTGCATGGTTAATGTGTCGATGTGTGGTTCCAATGCATCATGTGCATATGGAAGATTTGGTAATTCGAATGCCATTTTTATTTTTATTTAAGCGTTAATCCTAAATCCCTGAGGGATTTTTGAGATGTAAATTAATTTAGATTGCAAAGATAACAAATTAGCTATGTTTAAGTTTGTTTATTTTGAAGCAAAATCTAAATTGACATTAATTAGACAATCCAGAATATAATAAATATTATTCTGCTTCATTGAATATGTCATAAATATTGAACACAAATCAGCACAACCCACTGATATATTTATATATACATATATATTTTTGATTTTTTTGCGTCAAGCAATAAAATTAGCTGAAATATAAAGTATTGTCAAAACAAATAAATTTAAATAAAATTATTTAGACAATAAAATTAAAATATGAAATTCATAGTAAAAAATGCAATTGGGTAATTATTAACAAAGAACAAATGATTCAATGCTAAACGTTAAATAATAATCTGGAATATTCCGTAAATAAAAAAAATTATAATCATGAAACAGAAATTATTAATTTTACTATTTGTAGTAATTGGCACACTTATTGGCTGTAAGAAATCAGATGAGACTGCAAAATCAACTTATTCTGATAAAGAGTTAAATATTAATTCAAAATCTATGTTTGCTATAGAAGAAAGAAAAATTAAGCAAGGTATTATGGAATTTAAACATCTTAATTTAGAAGATAGGATGAGACTTGTAAAAAATATAGGTATGGATAACAAGAACATAGCTTTCATAGATGGTAATAGTATGGAAGTACTAAATAAGTTAGATGTAAAAAATAAAATTGAATTATTTAAAGTTTTAATTCCAAATTCAAATTTTATAATTGAAGACAATGGTACAATTGTTGCTAAATATGTAAAACCAAATTCAAATTGGGAATATTGTGACTTTTGGATTAGTCATACAAATAGAAGGGAAAATACATATTATATTGAAAAATGTAAATCACCTGGAAGTAATCTTTGTATGCAATATATAGGTTGTTAAACACATACTATCAAATTAAATTATGGAAAGAATTTTACTTTTTGTAGTATTCACTTGTTCTTTATTTGCAAGTACTATTTCAAAAGAAATTAATTGTAAGATTTTTCTACATTTTTATAATATTAAAAATTACAAATGTTCATATATAAATAACAGTTCTGGTTTTTTTTATATCGATACTATTGGTGTACAGGATGATTCTATTTTATTAAATATTGAAGACCCACAAATAGTAACTTTATACATCAATAATGATGCAAAAAATTTATTCAATTTATATCTTGACAAAGGTGAATATACTATATGTATAGATGTTGAAACTAAAGATGTAAAGATTATAGGTTCACCGTTAAACGATGAATATAAAGAAATGATGCGTGTACATGATAGTCTATATAAACTTTATAATATTATGTATTACATACTTTATCCATATAATGGCACAAACAGAGATACCGCCCTTGAATGGCTACAAAAGTATGGCACTTATTGTGATTCTTTATCAGATATTCATATAAGCAAGTTTTATGAAACACATACAAATTCATTCCTAACTTTGGAGAATATTTACAATGAATTAGAATATACGTTTGAAGATCCTGGTTTTGATAGCATCAGATATAATAAACAAAAACTAAAAAATAGATTTGATAAATTAAATCCTGCATTGAAAAAATATACTCTGTATCAAAAATGTATCGAGCTATTTAACAGAGAATATCCAAAGTTAGTAATGCCACTAGAGCCACTATTTCAAATCGAAAAGAAAGACTAAGCCACTTTCAGCTTAGACAATCTGGATTTATTGAGTTTTTGTTTTGCGTACGCTTCTGTAATGATGTATTCTTTCACGTCTGTTTGTGATGGCAATTCGTACATGGCGTCTGTTATGATAGCTTCGCAGATGGAGCGCAAACCTCTGGCTCCGAGTTTATATTCTAATGCTTTTTCTACAATAAAATCTATTGCTTCCGGTGCAAATTCTAATGCTATGCCTTCCAAATCAAATAATTTCTTGTATTGCTTTAGCAACGCATTTTTTGGTTTGGTTAGAATGTTGGTCAGTGCTT
The DNA here is from genome assembly GCA_035389165.1 of Chitinophagales bacterium. Classification (GTDB taxonomy): domain Bacteria; phylum Bacteroidota; class Bacteroidia; order Chitinophagales; family JADIYW01; genus JADJSS01. The sequence goes on along the minus strand of DAOORG010000096.1, from coordinate 6,301 downwards.
CTTTGTCCAGTTCTTCTAAATGAACCAACACCGGTAGTCGTCCCAATAATTCAGGTATTAAGCCATAAGATCGTACATCCTGATGGGTAATGTATGACAATAAATTTTCTTTTTCTATTTCCTGACCTGCTTTGCCGTGTTTGAATCCGATGACCGAAGTATTTAAGCGTTTAGAAATCAGCTTATCTATTCCGTCAAAAGAGCCTCCACACAAAAACAAGATATTTTTGGTGTCTACTTTTAATAATTTTTGTTCCGGATGTTTTCTGCCTCCTTGCGGTGGCACCAGCACTTCTGTGCCTTCAATTAATTTTAATAAAGACTGTTGTGTGCCTTCTTTTATATCTCTGGTTAAAGATGGATTGTCGCCTTTGCGGGAAATTTTATCAATTTCGTCAATAAACACAATTCCTTTTTCGGCAGCAGCAATATCATAATCGCACACTTGCAACAAACGTGTTAAGATACTTTCCACATCTTCGCCTACGTAGCCTGCTTCGGTGAAAACGGTGGCATCTACAATTGCAAAAGGCACATTCAGTAATTTGGCAATAGATTTTACGATGAGCGTTTTGCCTGTTCCGGTTTTTCCAACCATTAAAATATTTGATTTTTCTATTTCCACTTCGTCATCTGCAACAGACTGCATTAGTCGTTTGTAGTGATTATACACGGCTACTGAAATTACTTTTTTGGCTTCGTCCTGTCCTATTACGTATTCATCCAGGTATTCTTTTATAGCTTTTGGCTTTAAATTTTTTGCGATTGCCACCTGTGTCTTTTTTTTCTCAGGAACCTTGAATACTTCCGTATCTACTATTTGTTTTGCTTGTGTGATACAATTTTCACAGATATAGCCATCAACACCGGCAATAAGGATTTGCACATCTTCTTTTGCTTTACCGCAAAAACTACATTTATTTGGATTTTTCTTTGACATTTTATTTTTTTGAATAGAATCTGTCATTAATAAGATCCTGAAATAATTCCAAAACTTCGGAACAGGATGACAGCGTGTACAAATTTACAAAAAAATGGTGCGTAGTTTACGCACCATTTAAGTTTATTAACTTTTCCAAAGTTTTAAACTTTGGAAAAGTTACAGCATTTGATTATTTTTTAACTAAAATCTCGTCAATCATACCGTATGCTTTGGCTTCTTCGCCGGTCATCCAGTAGTCACGGTCACTGTCTTTTTCTACTTTTTCGTAGGGTTGTCCGCTGTGATTAGCAATAATATCGTATAGTTCTTTCTTCAGTTTTGTGATTTCCTTGTAGGTAATTTCTATTTCAGAAACCTGACCTTGTGCGCCACCCATCGGCTGGTGAATCATTACGCGGCTGTGTTTTAATGCACTACGTTTGCCTTTTTCACCGGCACATAATAACACCGCAGCCATAGAAGCAGCAATACCGACACAGCAAGTGGCGACATTTGGTTCTACATATTGCATGGTATCATAAATACCTAAACCTGCGTAAACGCTACCACCAGGACTGTTCACGTAAATCTGAATATCACGATTTCTGTCTGCTGAATCTAAAAATAGCAATTGTGCCATGATGACGTTTGCCACGTAATCATCAATACCAGTACCCATGAAGATGATTCTGTCCATCATTAAACGTGAAAACACATCGATGGCAGCCACATTCATGGGACGTTCTTCAATGATGTTTGGAGTAAGATTGGTGATGTTGGAATCTAAATAATTTTCCAGATAGATGCTGGATAAACCGTGATGCTTGGTAGCATATTTTTTGAATTCTTTACCGTAGTCCATTGTTGTTTAGATTTTTAGATTGTTAGAAATGAGAGATGAGAAGGTACAAGAAAGAGTCTCAAATCTCTGTTCTTATATCTAAACGTCTGTTTTTTTATTAAAAAACTCATCAAATGTAGCAGATTTTTCTTCTACATTTATTTGACTTTCGATAAAAGTAAACAATTTTTGTTCCAAAGCGCCATCGTATGACTTTTTGACATGGTCTTCTTTTGCCATCATGTTGTCATTGAAGGTTTCAATCATTTCGTCTGTGATACCACCACCGTACATCATAAACTGTGCACGCAATTGATCTTTAGAGAAATTCTTTACATCTTCAAATTCAACTTTTATAGCATTGTCTTTTGCTATAGTGCTAGTTATCAGATTCCATTTCAATCCTTTTTCAAATTGAGGATATTCCTGTTCGATTTGTTCTTCGTCGATTGGATTCTCGTTGCTTGCTTTGATGAATTTTTTCAGGAATGCATCCGGAAATTTCACGTCGGTTTTTTCCATCAAGGCCAAATAAATATCATCTTTAAATTTATTGGCAGCAGATTTATCCGCAAAATCCTGTAATTCCTTGCGCAGTTTATCTTTAAACTCTTCTAATGAGTTTACAATACCTGGTCCATAAATCTTATCAAACAATTCCTGATTTAATTCTGCTTTCTCAATTACAGACTCTTTTCCTTCTTTCACTTCCTCAGGATTGGTAACATTTCCGTAGCGCTGCGTCAATTTCTCCAATTCTTCTTCTAATGTTTTGTCATCTATAGTGATTACATTCTTCGCTACTTTAGTCTTTTTATCTACTGCAGTTACTTTTACTTCCGGAGCCAGTCCAATTTCATATTCAAACGTAAAGTCAATTGGATTATTAATGTCAATATCCAGTGAAGCCGATGGTTTTGGCAAAGGGCGACCTAACATATTCAGTTTTGCTTCTTCTATGTGTTTATTTAAAGCTTCAGAAACTGTTTTATTTAATTCATCCAGCAAAATAGAATTACCATACATCTTTTTAATTACTCCTGCAGGTACATGACCTTTTCTGAACCCTTTTATAACAGCATTATTTTTTGCCGTATTCAGTGCTTTTTCTACTTTAGGTAAATAATCTTCTTTTTTTAATTCAATGCTGATGATTGCATTTAATTCGTCTGTGTTGTTTGTGGTGATGTTCACTTTAGTACTATTTAATGATAAAAGATAAATGTTGAATGAAAAACCCGAATGTAAATTAAAATTCAACATTCATAATTCAACATTCAACATCTAAACTGTGCGGGTGGAGGGACTTCCCGATATGCATCGGGATAAACTTCTCATCCCTCCACATACCAATTGTCAATCTACCTGCTTTTGTGCGGGTGGAGGGACTCGAACCCCCATGGTTACCCGCTAGATCCTAAGTCTAGTGCGTCTACCAATTTCGCCACACCCGCAAAATAACCGTTCCAAGTTGTCAGAACGGGATGCAAAGATAATGATATTTTGGAATTTTGAAAATCTGAATGGTATTTTCAGATAGTAATGTATGTTAATTTTAATGCACAATGCTTGTTTGTTATAATTATTGAACCAAAAAATTGAATTATCTTTGCCGAATGAAAAATTTATCCATAGCTCTTAATGCTGTTTTATTTGTTTTAGTAGGTGTTTTATTTTACCTGCATTTCAGTTCTAAAAACAAATCAGGTGCAACTCCGCAAATTATACAAACAAACGGTAAAAATGTTACTGTCCCTCAAATTGCCTATATTGATATTGACTCTTTTCAGACCAATTATGCTTATTTCAAGACCGGCAAGGCAACACTGGAAGCCAGACAAAAAGCGATGGAATCTGAGTTAGACAGAAGTGTAAGCTCATTCCAGGCAGAATATGCCGCTTTAGTACAGAAAGCAGAAACCATGACGGAAGAAGAAGGTATGGCCGCACAGCAAAAACTAGCTGAGAAACAACAGAAGATTGAAGAAAGAAAGCAATCGATGGAAATGCAATTTATGAATGAAACACAGGATTTCAACATTCAACTGCAGGAGCGAATCATTGCTTATTTAAAAAAATACAATGCAAATGGTGCTTATACCTATATATTACCATATTCTCGAGAAACCATCAACCTGTTATATGTAAATGATGCGTATAATATCACCAATGAAGTGTTGAAAGGTATGAATGATGAATATGCAGCAACTAAGAAATAACACTTTCTATTTTGAAAAAATAAAAGTTCAGGTAAAATGCCTGAACTTTTTTATTTTTAGCTTGTAGATTGTATATTGTAAAGCCATGGACGTAAATGTAGAAGCCGAGAAGCAAGCCATTCTTAAAGATTATCGCCAATTGTTGCGACTGGCTACGCCACGTATGAAAAAAGGCGATGACAAACGCATCCGTCATGCGTTTGAATTAGCTGTGGATGCGCATAAACATATGCGCCGTAAAAGCGGTGAACCTTATATACATCATCCGTTGGCCGTGGCAAAAATAGTTTCAGGCGATATGGGTTTGGGCACTACTTCGGTTATTTGCGCTTTATTGCACGATACGGTGGAAGATACAGAACTCACCTTAGAAGATGTAAAAAAAGAATTCGGAAATACTGCCGCCAAAATTATTGATGGTCTTACGAAAATCAGTAAGATATCACATCAGACAGAATCTATTCAAGCAGAAAACTACCGTAAGATTTTATTGACATTAAGTGATGATATCCGTGTCATACTTATAAAAATTGCCGACCGCTTGCATAACATGCGAACGTTGGACGGCCAAAGCAGAAAAAATCAATTGAAGATTTCTTCAGAAACTATTTATTTATATGCACCACTTGCGCATCGACTTGGATTATATTCTATAAAAGGCGAACTGGAAGATTTGGCAATGAAATATACTGAAACAGAAAAGTATAAAGAAATAGCCAAAGGATTAGAATCTACGAAGAAAGACAGAACTAAATACATCAATGATTTCGTACGACCACTGCAGGAAGAGATGGACAAATCCGGTTTAAAAGCCAATGTTTTCGGCAGGCCAAAATCAATTTCCTCTATCTGGAATAAGATGCGGAAAAAAGAAGTAGATTTTGATGATGTCTATGACAAGTTTGCCATTCGCGTGATTCTGGAATCTCCGCCTGAAAAAGAAAAAGAAGACTGCTGGCGAGCGTATTCGATTGTAACGGATAAATATTCACCACAGCCTAATCGTATGCGCGACTGGATTTCGCATCCTAAAGGAAATGGCTATGAATCTTTACACACAACGGTAATGGGTCCGGGCGGACAATGGGTGGAAGTGCAGATTCGTTCGCAACGCATGGATGAAGTAGCTGAGAAAGGTTTGGCTGCACACTACAAGTACAAAGAAAATAAATTTAAGGCTGCTAATTCTGCAGAAGAAGCCATAGAAAGCTGGTTGATGCAAGTGCGTGAGTTTTTAAAAAATCCGGATGTAAATCCTATTGAGTTTATCAATGATTTCAAATTGCAGTTGTACCAAAAAGAGATTTACATTTTTACACCAAAAGGTGAATTGAAAATTTTGCCTGCTGCGGCTACTGCATTAGATTTTGCTTACACGGTGCACACCAATGTTGGTGATAATTGCATTGGTGCCAAAGTGAATAATAAATTAGTACCCATCAGCCATGAATTAAAAAATGGCGATCAGGTAGAAATCATTACTTCGAGGAAACAACGGCCAAGTGAAGACTGGCTGAATATTGTTACGACATCACGTGCAAAATCAAAAATAAAAAATTCGTTACGCGAAGAAAAAAGAAAGATTGCCGATGACGGTAAAGAAATTTTAGAAAGAAAATTAAGTCAGTTAAAAGCTAATTACAACAACGAAAACATTACACTTTTAGCATCGTTTTACAAGATGCCAAGTCCGATGGATATGCTTTATGGAATAGCAAAAGGCACCATCAACTTATTAGAATTAAAGAAGTTTAAAAACGTTGGCGGCAATTTAGAAATCATAAAAGCCGAAAAAGTTGGCAAGCCAAAAGATGATGCTGTTTACTACAACACCAACACAGAAGAAAACAATGGCGAAATTCCGAAGAATGCAGAATTAGTTATTTTTGATGAATCGTCTAAATTTCCGTATGAGTTTGCAAAATGTTGCGGTGCCATTCCCGGTGATGATGTGATTGGATTTATTTCTATCAATGGTGTGATAAAAATCCACAGAACCGGTTGTCCGAATGTTATCAATCTGGCTTCTAAATATGGCTATCGCATTATAAAAACACGATGGACGGCAAAAACCACACCTGCATTTTTAACTACCGTAAAACTAACCGGCTTAGATGATATTGGTGTGATCAATAAATTAACGACCATTATTTCCGGTGAAATGAAATTAAATATGCAATCTGTTTCGATAGAAACGAATGAAGGTATTTTTGAAGGTGTGATAAAAGTTTTTGTGAAAGACAACGATCAGGTCAATAAGCTGATCACAAGACTCAAATCTATTCCTGGAATTAATTCGGTGATTAGGGAAGAGATTTA
>DAOORG010000095.1:0-9161 GCA_035389165.1 Chitinophagales bacterium | reverse complement strand
TATATTTGTCATACTAAATTTACAACTATGTTACAAGATATTTATAACGATATACAGGCAAAAATTCAGCAGCAAATTCAGGAGAAATTTGGCTTGAGTGCCGACCAGACCACACAAAGTACCAATGTGTTGTTAGAAAATTTTAAGAAGTTTTTTTCTGAAGATTTAATGGCTGGCGGCATGACCGGTTTACGTGATTTGATGAGTAATGGCTTGAACGATATTAAGACAAATCCAAATTTGCAGAACTTACGCGAAAATTTATTAAATGACTTAGTAAATAAAGTAGGTTTGGCAGAAGATACGGCACAGAAAGTACGCGATTTTTCTCTTACTGAAGTGTTTGACCGTTTTAAAACAGAATTTACGGATGAGAACGGAAAACCGGATTTCGGTAAAATTATGAGCAAGGTCAACTTAGGTGATTTACAGGGAAAAGCTCAGGAAATGATTAGTAAAATGGGTGTTGATTTGGGTAAATTGTTTGGAAAGTAGGAACTAATCTAAAAGGTAAAAACGTGTTGCGAGCTTTTTAACTGTTCTTTCAGGAAAAATTCTTTTATACATGTTGCCTGTCATCCAGCGAACAAATTTCCATTCATTTTCTTCATATATAGCCAACATGGTGTTCAGTTGCCAAATTCTAAATTCATCTTCTTGCTTGTTATATTTTACACAATCTTCTCCATATTTTGCTTTCAATAATTTAAGCATGGAATCTATCTGAGATTGCATTTCTACATCATGTTCGATGTAATCTATGGATTCGTCATTCATTATTTTTGCTAAGACATCTTCATTTCTATCAATTTTTAATTCTAGATAATATTCTACTTTAGAAAAAAATTGCTTGTCAATTTGAAAAATTTCAGAAATGCGATGAATACTGAACGTATCGATATAATTGGATACCGGATCATTTTCAAATGATTCTTTCATAAGTTTCAATAGAACGTTCTTTGGAACTAATTTAAATAATCCTGAGTAAAGACAATTAACAATTGAATTGTAATCATTTTTTTTAGTAAATGAAATGTATGTTTCTAATGCTAAAGAAAGAGATTGTGAATCCATTTATCAGTATGTGTTATAAAACCTGCTCCAGCAATTTCCTGTAAATTTTCAAGCCGTCTTCGATTTCTTGTAAGTAGATAAATTCATCTGCAGTATGTGAGCGTTCCGATTTTCCGGGTCCCATTTTTACACTTGGTATTTTTAATAATGCCTGGTCAGATAGGGTAGAAGAACCAAACGTTTCAATACCTAATTTTTCTGCAGCTTTCACTATCATATGTTCTTTATCAATCTGCGAAGGTTGCAAACGCGTAGAACGAGCTTTGATATCTGCTTTCACATTGTCGCGTATAATTTCCAAAATCTGGTCGGTGCTATACTCAGGTATCGTACGAACGTCTACTGTATATTTGCAAACATCAGGAACCACGTTGTGCTGTGTGCCTGCATGTATCATACTTACCGTTAATTTAACCGGACCAAGTGTCGGATTTATTTTTTTGAACTGATAATTCTGAAACCATTGCACATCTACCATCGCCAGATAAATCGCATTTAATCCATCGTTTCGTGCCGCGTGTCCGGCTTTTCCTTTCACTTCACCATCCAGCACCATCAATCCTTTTTCTGCAATGGCCATTTTCATTTCTGTTGGCTCACCTACAATCGCAAACTCACAGGCAGAAGTAATTTCTTCTATTTGCTCAATGCCGTTTTTACCGGAAATTTCTTCTTCAGATGTTGCCGCAAAAATTAGATTGTATTTTAAATCGTCTTTTTCATAAAAATGTATGAACGTAGCCAACAAAGAAATCAGCGCAGCACCAGCATCATTGCTGCCTAATCCAAATAATTTATTCTCTTCAACGGTGGCATTAAACGGATCTTTATTCCAGCCGTTTACAGGTTTAACCGTATCAATATGTGAGTTGAGTAAAATGGTTGGCTTTAGGAAATTATAGTGTTTATTTTTTGCCCACGTATTATTCAGTTTTGTTTCAAACGGAATTTTTTTTGATTTCAAAAACTTACGAATGATATCAGCAGCTTTGTCTTCTTCCTTGCTGAAAGAAGAAACGCCGATGAGTTTTTGCAATAACTCTATAAACTGAACTTGTTGGTCGTCCTGTAGGTTAGTCATCTTAGTTTTTGGTAAATGTTGTTCCAAATTTAGCATTTTCGTTCACAATTGAACGTACATTTTTTGCGTGACACAGTATAACTTTTTCCACACCATTTTCCAGCGCGTGAATTATATTAGCCGTTTTTGGCAGCATTCCTGCGTTAATGATTTGTTTTTCTTTGAGTTGTTCAATTTCTGCTATAGTTAAATGACTGATGATACTCTCATTATTGTTAACATCTTTTAATAATCCGTCTTTTTCAAAACAGTAAAAAAAAGATACTTTTTTAACTTTTGATAATTCTACAGCAATGGCAGCAGCCATCGTATCAGCATTCGTATTTAGTAAATTGCCTTTTTTATCGTGTGTAATGGGTGCAATGATGGGTGTTTTATTTTTCGAAATTAATTCCAACAGGAAATCAGCATTCACGCTATCAATATCACCCACAAAACCAAAATCGATGCTTGGATGAATTCTTTTGTGTGCTTCTATAATATTCGCATCTGCACCTGTTAAGCCAATTGCATTAGTGTCGTTTGCCTGCAATTGTGCCACTATTTTTTTATTAATCAAACCTGCATACACCATTGTTACAATGTCTATTGTTTTTTCATCTGTGATACGTCTGCCGTCAATTAATTGTGGTTCAATATTTAATTCCTTACTGAGTTGAGTCGCTAATTTCCCGCCACCATGAATCAGCATTTTTGGTGCTTTAATTGCTGCAAAATCAGAAAGGAATTCAGCTAACGCATTTTTGTCGTCTATAATGTTTCCTCCAATCTTTATAACAATTATCGTTTCCAATTTTGTATATTTAAGTTACACTAAAGTACACTTATGTTTAAGAAGATACTATTTTTCTGTGTTATACTAAGTTCAATTTTATCTTGTAAAAAAGAAAAAATACGCAAAACGTATACCAAAATTATAACGGCACCTGGTCCGGAAGATATCGTATTGGATAAAGTGAACAATAGAATGCTGGTTTCCTGTGATGAACGCAGAGATGGATTTCCTGCACGTGGTGAAATTCAGCAAATCAGCTTATTGTCAGATACAAGTATTGGTTTGCCATTAATCAATCTGCCAGCAATTCCATTTCATCCGCATGGTTTTGATTTACAAAATGTAAATGGTGTTGATTATTTGTATGTCATTAATCATTACAGAGACGTTGCTAATACAAATTCAGTGTTGCAATTTGAAATTCGTCCGGAAAGTTTAATGTTTATAAAAGAGTTTAAACATCCTTTGTTGATTTCACCTAATGATTTGACAGTGCTTCCAAATGGCAGTTTTTATTTTTCAAATGATAGAAATTCGCCTGATATTACAGAGTTGCTTACCAATCCAAAAGCTGGCTCTGTTGTTTTTTGTGATGGAAATACTAGTTGGAAAAAAGTAGATAGTGCCATTGCATTTCCAAATGGATTGTACCAGGAAAACAATAAATTGTATTTCGCCACTTCCAGAAATTTTGCCTTGTTTACGTATGATATCCAACCGGATGGTTCATTAAAAAACAGAAAAACATTATCGAGTATAAACGGCATGGATAATTTAATTTCCAATGGCGATGAGTTGATTGTTGCAGTACATCCTGATGAAGTAAAATTTGCTTTATTATCTTATTTGCCGAATGAATTGTCGCCATGTAAAACCTTTTCGATAAACAAAACAACCGGTGCTGCCAACATTATTTTTTCTGATGATGGTTCGTTAATTTCCGGTTCATCCACTGCAATTGTTTCAGGAAAAGATTTGTATCTGTCACAGGTTTTTGACGGTTTTGTTTTGAAAATTGCTAATTATGCTGATTAACACATACTAAAAAGAAAATATATGCGTTATAAAAAAAATCAAATCACCATGAAGCATCTACTTTTAATTGTTTTTATAACAGTTGTACAACTGTCTTTTGCAAAAATCAATATTCCGGAAACACCTTTTACAACTTATGAATTTGAGGCCAAAGAATGCAGGGTTATTCAGCACAATAAATCCAGGATTTTTGTCCAACCTTACACTTTCTACTTAGACGGAAAAGTCTATGATGGCCTGGTAAATCTTAAATACCGCGAGTTTACAGATCAATTAGATATTATTCTCAATCATATTCCGATGGATTACGTCGAAAATGGGAAAAGACATATTTTGGAAAGTGGTGGAATGTTTGAATTAATGGCTTATGGAAATGGAAAATTGTTGTCTTTTGCACCCAATAAAAAAGTTCAGGTGCAGCTGGCAAGTAAGTTTGAAGTTAATGGTGGTGAAACCTTTGTATTTAATAAACAAACGAAACTTTGGGAAAAAGATACACCGTTTGGTCAATTAGCTGCTTCCAATCAACCGTCAACCAATGAGCGACAAGATTTGTGGGGCGACAATGTTTGGACAGATCAGGAAACGTATCTTGCAGATGACAATGGCATCACCAGTCAGATTCAGGTGGCAAAAGGAGCGCTTACGTACGAAGAAATTCGCGAGCAATCCTTTAAAACGATTAATGCAGATAAAATGCAGTTGTATAATTGCGATAGAATTTTAAACGAAGAAACGGTACCGATGATTGCAGAATTTAAGTTGGATGGTTACACAAAGAATATCAATTCAGAAATTTTTGTAGTGTATAAAAATAGAAATGCTGTTTTGAATTATTTTCCAACGCAGTTTACGACCGATTTTAAATTGCTGCCAAATGAAGATTTTACCATTTTTACCTATTCAAAGGAAGGTAAAATTGCCGTGCTGGATAATCAGTTTTCTTCAGGATTTGACGCAAAATTATATGCGAATAAAAAGGTTGTTTTTCCGATGAAAGTAATTGCGAAATTGCCAACCACAAAAGAAGAACTTGCCAAGCTAACCGGACTATAATGTTGTATAAAAATGGTGTTGAACTATGAATAAATTTTTCCTGCTTTTTTTGGTGTTGGTATTGTCAAAAACTTCAACTGCACAATCTATTTTTACTACAGATACGTTTTCGTATACCATTAATCTCGACCTGAGTAAAAACAGATATTTAAAAACGGTGCCGGTAGATTTACTGAAAGGATATTGTAAAGGTGACTGGAATGCCTATTATCCAAAGCGTGAAATGAACCAGTGTTTATTCGATGATTTCTTACAGCGATTTAATTATTTTCAGTTAAATATTCCAACTAATACCGCTTTTTGCTTTCAGGATTATTGTAACGATGCATATTATAAAGAGATGTATCAGCAATTTGCCAGAAAGCTGAAATACAAAGAAATAGTATACTTAGATCAGCAGCATTCATTTATGAAGCGAGAAGTGTTATGGGTGCAGGTGTATTATTCCAGAGAAGAATATGACGGCTGGAAACATTATGAAGGTCCGGTTTTTTGGTTGCGAGAACTCAAAAAATCTGAAAATGGTATTCTCGTTTTTAATAAAGATTTCCGTTCAGATGGCTGGACACTGGAAAAGGAATTTAACCATCCTTCTTTTATTGTAAATGAAAATAAACAAAAAGATGACAAGAAAAAGATTCAGAAAACGTTGCAGCTCGAAGAATATTAATTCAGGATGCTTTTAAGCTTCAGTGTCCAGTCGAGCTTCATTTCTACGATAAGCGGAAAGTCCGGATCATTCACAAAAGTAATCTGATAATCTCCGCCGTCATTCACCGTTTTGCAATCAAATTCATTGGAGAAATCATTTTTATAGCCAAAGTTTTGTGTGTGACTGTACGGATTTCCAAAAATGGTACTGATGTCATTTTTCTTATCTGTAATAATTTGCATGGAACCATTTCCTTTAAACGCATCAAACATTTTTTTACTCAACACGATACAACATTGGTCGGTTAAATTGATCGTTCCATTTGTAAAATAGTTAAAAATTCCGGTGGCATTTTCAATGGCATCCTGAGTAAAATTCAACGTACCGCTTTTGTTTGCCGGTGCACTCATGTACCAGTCAAAGCTGTAGTTGTCTGTCGTTTCTTTTACTGTAATCGTAAATTCATAATTTGTGCCAAGATAATTGACATCATAAATAAGTTTGGTGCCTTTTTTTATAATATCTTTTGGAGTAACAGAAGAAAATACAGTGTAAGATATAAAAACTAACACTGCAAACAGTGAAGCTTGTAGAATCTTGGACATACTCTGTAGTATTAAGTAACTTCAATATACTAAATATCTGACAAACAGTCAAGTATAAATCAGAATAATTTGTAATAATTACACTTAGTGAATACTGTCACTTACTTATCGTAAATTTTCCAGCAGATTTTTCAGCACTGTCTGTGCGGCAAATTCTCGGTTAGCAGCTTGTTTAACCACCAATGAATAATCAGTATCCAGCACATCATCGGCTACCTCAACATTTCTGCGTGTTGGCAGACAATGCATAAATTTTGCATAATTGGTCAATTGCATTTTTTTGTCTGTAATCATCCAATCGTTATGATTTCCAATAATCTGACCATAGTTTTCGTAAGAGCTCCAGTTTTTAGCATAAATAAAATCAGCATTTTCAAAGGCTTCATCTTGATGATAGCAAATTTGAGCATTGCCGGAAAACCGTTCATTTAATTCATAACCTTCAGGATGTGTAATCACGAACTCAACATCCGAATGATTCATCCATTCTGCAAAAGAATTAGCGACACATTGAGGCAATGGTTTTATATGCGGTGCCCAGCTTAAAACTACTTTAGGTTTTTGAATAGTGGAATATTCTCGTATCGTCATTAAATCTGTTAGTGATTGTAACGGATGCACCGTTGCAGATTCCATGTTCACAATTGGAACGTTTACATTTTCCAGGAATTTATGAAGCACATATTCTGAATAATCACGTTCTCTGTCTGTTAAGGTAGGAAAGGCTCTGATGCCAATAATATCAGCATATTCAGCAATTACAGCAGCACCTTCTTTGATGTGTTCTGCCGTATTTCCATTCATCACTGCACCGTCTTCATATTCCATATTCCAGCTATCCTGACCAAGATTCAGTACGATGGTGTTCATGCCTAAATTTTGTGCAGCTTTTTGTGTAGAAATTCTGGTTCTTAAAGAGGAATTTAAAAACAACAGCACCATGGTTTTATTTTCGCCTAAGCTTTTATATTCAAAACGATTTTGTTTTATGGCTAGTGCCTGTTGTGCTAAATCTTCAGCATTTTTTACATCGTGTATGTTGAGGAAGTTTTTCATTATTCGTGTCCTTTTATTTCAGTATTATTCATCTCGATTAAATCATACGTGTCAAATAATTTTATTACAGTATTTATGTTTTTTCTGAATAAATCTAATAATTCTTTATTACGAATATTTCCTGTAGTAATCCAAAGTAATTTTTCAGGTGATTTTTGTAATAAATGACTACTTACAAAATCACCATCTTTTGAAATGACAATTCTATTTTGTTCATGTGCAATTTTTCTTATTTCTGTATCAGTTGTTCTTTCTTTATTTGTTAGATTATCAGTATGAATTGCATCAACACCTGATTCTTTTAAGAATTCATTTAAAACGTATGGTAATTGTGCATCAACGATAAATTTCATTTGCATTATTCACTATAATAATAATCAAGAAAAAATACTTCTTTTAAAAACACATGAATTAGTTAGTAATAGTCTTATACTTAGCTAATTTAGAAGCAAAAGCAAGGCAAGCTAAAATATCATCTTCTTCTAAAGCCGGATAATCAGATATAATTTCCTGATGAGTCATTCCTGAAGATAATAAATCCAAGATCATATCAACAGGATAGCGCATATTACGCACCGTCGGTTTTCCGTGACAAATTTCAGGATTAATTGTTATTCTATGTAGTAAATCTACGGCTGTCATATAGTAAATTTAATAAAAAAGATTAAGATTCTAAAGATTTATTTATAGCATTCATAACTAAATCAACTTCTACTTTTGTAACAGTTAAACTCGGTAACAAACGAAGTGTATTTGCATTGTTAGAATTACCAACAAAAATATGATGTTCATAAACCAGTTTCTCGCGTAGTTCTTTTATTGGAAAATTAAATTCAATCCCAATCATTAATCCTTTTCCGCGTATTTCTTTTACCTGTGGTAATTGTTTACATTCTTCCATTAAATAGCTACCTGTTTCAATAGCATTATTTATTAGGTTTTCATTTTCAATAACTTCTAAAACAGCTAAGCCTGCCGCACAAGCCAGTGGTGCGCCACCAAACGTAGTGCCCAACATACCATATTTTGCTGCTATTTTCGGATGAATTAAAATTCCGGCAATTGGAAAACCATTTCCCATACCTTTCGCCATCGTTATAACATCCGGCTGAACATCTGCAAATTGATGTGCGAAAAATTTTCCGCTTCTGCCATAACCGCACTGAATTTCATCAGCAATAAAAAGCGCATTATGTTCATTACATAATTCTTGAATCAATTGCAGAAAAGAAATCTCAGGTTCATAAATTCCATTAACTCCTTGAATAGGTTCAATTATAACTGCACAAATTTCATTTTCAGAAAATGCTTTTTGTAAATTTTCAGTATCATTAAAATCTAAGAAAATGACATGCGAATCGTCATTAACCGGTGGCTTTATTTTTGCATTATCTGTAATGGCAACTGCACCAGACGTTCTGCCATGAAAAGCACCTTTGAATGCAATTACTTTTTTTCTGTTGTTGTGAAATGAAGCCACTTTAAGTGCATTTTCAACGGCTTCTGCACCACTGTTACACAAGAATAAATTGTAATCATCATAACTGGAAAGTTGCCCTAGTTTACTGGCTAATGCTTGCTGGATCTCTATTTGAACAGAATTAGAATAAAACGATAATTGATGTAATTGGTTTTCCAGTTTTTTTACATAATGCGGATGCGCATGACCAATAGAAATAACGGCATGTCCGCCATAGAAATCAAGGTATTTGGTGTCTTTGTCATCATACACATAACAACCTTCACCACGTTTTAAGTTGATGTTGAATAATGGATATACGTCGAATAGTTTCATGATTAGTTTGTTTTTTTTCTCGCAGAGACGCA
>DAOORG010000094.1:0-9212 GCA_035389165.1 Chitinophagales bacterium | reverse complement strand
TGGATAAATTCACGTTTCCATTCATTACGGTGCAGCAGTTTTCGCGGCAGCTGATAAAAATATACGGTATTCAAAAAGAAGATAAACTGCTCGGACACTCCATGGGTGGTTATTTCTCTTTTCAGATTCGGGAATTGATTGGTACAGAAATCTGTATGATTGGTTCTTTTAACGATCCGAAAAAAGTGATACACATGTTGCCGCAATTTCCGAGAATAACGCTGCTGGCTGCAATGACGGGTTTGGTGAAAAAGAACTTTTTAAAGAAATACTTATTAAGTAAAATTAAGGATGAACGCATCAAAGACATTCAGTCTAAAATTATGGATAATTTCGACAACTTCACGGACAATGAACTGGCGCTGATGATAGAAATGAATTATCAGCATAAAATAAATTCCAATTTACCGAATCCACTGAGAATTCACGACATAGCAGATAAAATTGTAGCAGCTCCGGATGAAGCTTATTGTCAGGTAAAAGGTGGACATTTTTGTTTAAATTTGTATCCACAGGAAACTTACGCATACATGAAAGAATTCTTAGACTAGCAAAAAATGGCAACTACTTTTAACAATTTCGAATTCAATGTGAAGCCTGAAAATCATCAGGTGGTAAAGTATAAGCAAATCATCAATCAATATTTATCAAAAGAGGAAATAAAAAAGCTGCATCAAAAATCTGACTGGAAAGGATTTGTAGAAGTTACTTCGGTTTGGATATGGATTGCATTTTCTTTTGCATTAGTTGCTATTGTTCCAACATTAACTTCCAGTAAAATTTTACTGGCTCTTGCCATTGTTATAGCTTTATTTATTATTGGAGGCAAACAATTAGGTTGTGCCATCATTATGCACGATGCGTCACATTATTCCTTATTTAAAAGCAAAAAATTAAATGATATCATTGGGAATTTTTTCGGTGCTTATCCCATTTTTAATAATATTGAACAATATCGTCCTTATCATTTTCAGCATCATATAGCTACAGGCACATCGGATGATCCTGATATCAACTTAGTGAAAGGCTATCCGGCAAAACTGGCTGGCATGATTCGCAAATTAGGTAGAGATTTGATAGGATTAACAGGTATTAAAGCAGATGCCGGATTATTGGCGATGCATACCGGTTTCATTAAATACAACCTCGGAAATGTGATTGAAAAAATTCCGGTGGATAAACGACCTTGGCGTATAATTTTCAGAAATGCCTATTATAATTTACGCGGTCCGGTATTTTCAAATCTTGTTATATTTCTTATTTTATTGGCACTTGGCAAACCGTGGTTATACCTTCTTTGGATTGGTGCCAACCTGACAACTTTTAATTTCAGCTTACGAATTCGTTCCATTGCAGAGCACAGTGTAGTGGAAGACACGCATGATCCGTATAAGAATACGCGCACCACGTATGCCAATTTTCTGGAACGTATACTATTTGCACCCTTGCACGTTAACTATCATTTAGAACATCATTTCCTTCAAAATATGCCCTCTTACAACTCACCGGAAATGCATAAACTATTGGTGGCACGCGGGTTTTACGAACATGGCTTACTTAAACACGGTTATTGGGAAATCCTGAAAATGGCCATCAAAAAATAACTCATTCCACAGCACGTTTATAAAAAACTAACTGAACTTATTGTCTATCAATAATAAATCAGTATTTTACTTCATTATTTAAGTATATGAGTGAAAACAACAAACAAAAAGGAGTAACGCTTTTAATTTTAGTGGCAGCGCTTGGCTACTTTGTAGACGTCTATGATTTAGTATTGTTTGGTGTTATTCGGGTGCCCAGTTTAATTGGGATTGGCATCACATCAGATGCAGACATTGCACATTACGGTAAAATGCTCTTCAATTTCCAAATGTGGGGCATGCTTGCAGGTGGCGTTTTCTGGGGTGTATTAGGCGATAAGAAAGGCAGGCTTTCTGTTTTGTTCGGGTCCATCTTTTTATATTCTATTGCTAATATTTTAAATGGCATGATTACAACAATAGAGCAATATAAAATATTGCGCTTTATTGCAGGATTTG
Source organism: Chitinophagales bacterium (assembly GCA_035389165.1). Lineage (GTDB taxonomy): Bacteria > Bacteroidota > Bacteroidia > Chitinophagales > JADIYW01 > JADJSS01. The sequence goes on along the minus strand of DAOORG010000094.1, from coordinate 7,170 downwards.
GATTAGCCGGTGAATTAGGTGCAGGTGTTACTTTGGTTAGCGAAAGCATGAGTAAGGAAAAACGTGGTTACGGAACCACTATCATTGCAAGTGTTGGTGTTATCGGTGCTGTGGTAGCAAGTGGATTTGCTCACAAATTTGACTGGCGTGTAAACTATTACATTGGTGGTGGCATGGGAATTCTATTATTATTTATGCGCATTGGCGTTGCAGAATCCGGCATGTTCAAACAAATTACACAAAAAGAAAATGTATCCAGAGGAAATATATTGATGCTCTTCCGAGACATGCCGACGTTTACAAAATACTTTAGCGTTATTATAGTTGGCATTCCTATCTGGTATCTTATCAGCACATTCGTCTTTTTTTCTAAAGAAATGGGACAAGCCATGAATATGTCTGAGATACCTGTTCCGGCAAAAGCAATTATGTTTAATTATATAGGATTGTGTTTTGGTGATATCAGCAGCGGATTACTCAGTCAATATTTGAAAAGCAGGCGCAAGGCAATTTTACTATTTTTAATATTATCCATTTTATCGGTTGTTTTTTATCTTACCATTGGAAAACAAAATATTACCAACTTTTATATTGCCTGTACGATAATTGGATTTACTGCCGGTTATTGGGCAGTTTTCAATATCACAGCATCAGAACAATTTGGCACCAACCTGCGTGCTACGGTAACCACTTCTGTTCCAAATTTTGTTCGAGGTGCCGTACCATTAGTAAATATTATTGCCGATGGATTTAAAAATGGTGGTAACTCCTACATAAATTCCAACCTATATGTTGGCGTTATTGTGTTTGCATTGGCCTTTATTGCACTGTTAACATTAAAAGATACTTTTGGAAAAGACCTCGACTATGTTGAATAAATCATTAATTATTAAATGTTTTTTTGAATTTTAACAAACATTCACTATTTTTATCACAAAATATACCAAATGAAGACCAAATTGAACTATTTATTACTTTCTGCCATCTGTTTTACAATGGCTACGAGTGCATTAGCACAGAAAGTTAAGAAAAACTCCAGTGTTGATGTAGCTGCGAACTCTGCAGATGCTACTATGGATGCTAAAGCTGCAAAAAAGTATTACAATGTTGATCCGAAGAAATTCCTAAAAGACTGGAGCTTAAACATTCACTTTGGAACGACTGCTCCGTTTACGGATATCAGAAGTTATGACTGGTCACGCCAGACTAAAAAGCCAAGTGAGTTACAATGGGGAGCTGGTTTAGGTTTAACTAAGATGTTCAACAGTGCATTTGGATTAAATGTTGATTACACCTTAGGTAAATTATTGGGAAGAACTGTTGAACGTGGTGGATTTGCCGAAGAAAGACAATACTGGAAACAATTATTTCCGGAAAGAACAGAAGCACAAGGTCCGGTTTATTTTAAAACAAATGTTTTCCATCAGGCAACAGTTAACTTTTATATCGATTGGTTAGGTTTAGGTACGTCATATAATAAATTTATCAAATCACAGTTAACAGGAAAACCAATTAAATCCAGAAAATTTGCGTTTTACACAAAAATTGGTGTTGGTTTAATTCGTACTTCTTCTCAGATATACAATGTAAAAGACGACAAACCAATAGAAGATAACAAATATTTAAGAGGTTATACCAATAAATTTACTGAAGTAGTCTTCCCTTTAGGTGTTGGTATGAAATTCAAAGTATCTAAAGCATTTGACATAGGAATTGAAGGTACGTTTACATTCACTAACTCTGACAAACTGGATGCCTTACAATTCCAGTCAAGAGTAGATGGTAATAGAACTGTAAACTCTTTATCTAAAATCAACCGTGACGCATATGCATATGTAAATGTAAACTTTGCTTATAAATTTGGTCGAATAGGTTCTCAAAAAGAGCATGTAGAATGGGTAAATCCATTAGCATTCATTATGGCGAATGTGCCAAAACCTAAAGAAGTAAACCTGAAAGATACAGATGGTGATGGTGTTTTAGATATATTAGATAAAGAACCAACTACTGAAGCTGGTTTAGCTGTAGATGCACATGGTGTAACATTAGACAGTGATAAAGATGGTTGCCCTGATACTAAAGATGCAGAACCATTCTCCTCACCTGCTTTCCCTATCGTAGATTGCAAAAATGTATTACCTGAAGCTGTAACGACTACAGAAACACCTAAAGGTGTTCCTTATGATGACGAAGCTGTAACTAAGAAAATTCAGAAAGTAGAAGATAATATCTGGAAATTAACTTCAATCTATTATGATGTTAACAAAGCAAATATTACACCTAGCTCAAGTGAAGAATTGAGAAAAATTGGTGTCTTAATGTCTACTAATCCTGATATGAAAGTAAATGTGAAAGGAAATACAGATGTTAGAGGTTCCAGTGAGTTTAATCAGAAATTATCTGAAAACCGTGTGAATGCGGCTATTAAATTCCTGAAAGACAACTATAGCATTTCTGAAGACAGATTCATCAAATTACCAATGGGTAAATCAGATCCGTTAATTAAAGATGCGACAAACGAAAATCAACATCAGTCTAACAGACGTGTTGACTTCTCACCTGTCAGATAATACTTAAAAACAAAATTTAAAAAAGCCTGTTAGATTCCTAACAGGCTTTTTTAATAAGAGCAACTATGAAAAAAGAACTTAAATATAATCCTACACTGTCCTTTATCAGAAAAGATATTTCAGGAAATTTGTTATTGGATGGCGAATTTGTATTTGATACCAAAAAAGATAAATTGCCAATTGAACACCTGTTAAAATGGGTAACAACAGGTAATCCTCAACGAAAAGAAAAAAAATCAGATACTTTCACGCCTTCTGTGTTGTACAATTCTACTTTTCTACAATCTAGTGAAGAGAAAATTGTTTGGCTTGGACATTCTTCTTTTTATATTCATCTGAATAATATCCGAATACTAACCGATCCGGTTTTCTATGATCTGACGCCATTTCTAAAGCGAAGACATACACTTCCATGTTCCATCAATCAATTTAATAAAATAGATTATATTCTGTTATCTCATGGTCATCGCGATCATCTCGATATTTCCACCTTAAAAAAATTGGTTACCTTAAATCCTGAGATGCAAATACTTTGCCCTTTAGGATTTACAAATATACTGAAGGCTACCGGTTGTAAACATATCCATGAAGCTGCCTGGTGGCAACAATACGCAATAGAGCAACTGGACATTACTTTTTTGCCGGCAAAACACTGGAACCGACGCTTCCTAACTGATTACAACAAAACACTTTGGGGAAGCTTTGCCATAAAAAGTAAAACTACATCTATTTATTTTGCAGGTGATACCGGCTACGCACATCACTTTAAAGAAATCAATCAGCATTTTGATACATTTGACATTTGCCTGATGCCTGTAGGTGCCTATAAACCAAAATTTGTAATGGAATGGGCACATACTTCGCCAGACGAAGCAGTGATGGCTTTTCACGAATTAAACGGAAAAACATTTATTCCAATGCATTACGGTACGTTTGATTTAAGCGACGAACCGGCATCAGAACCGATAAAAATATTAACTGATTTCTATGAGAATAAGCAGCTAAACGGACTGTTGAAGATTTTGAAAGTTGGTGAAATTCATCCGATTTAATTTGCCAACTTAATAATAATTGGCAAAAAACAACTTTGCTTATCCTTCATCATAACTAACCACACAACCTTCTGATTTTGGGTGCGACTGGCAAGTTAAAATAAAACCTTCTTCTATTTCTTCTTCTGTCAATGGTTCATCATCATCCATTTCTACTTTCCCTTCCAGTAATTTAGCTTTGCAACTGCAGCAGGCCGCCACACGGCACGCATAAGGCGGATCCAAATTGGCATTAATAGCCGCTTCCAATATTGTCTCGCCTTCATTTACGTTAATCTCGAAGTTATTACCGTCTAATATTACTTTTACTGAATATCCCATGTTTGTTATCTTGGTTCAAAGTTATAAAATCCATAAAGAAATACAAATAATACTTTCTTTTGTTCTGATTTATTTACGAAGGTATATTTTACAGATAATTCTGTTGAATCGCAAGGATAAAAAAATAAAAATAATTAACTTTATTGAAAATAAAATCTGAAATGCAAACTACAATTATCCGTAATGGAATTTACTTTGATGGATTAGGAAATAAAGGTATTCAAAAAGATGTTGTTATAAAAGACAATAAAATTGATTCTGTTTTAGATAAGGCACCCGCAATAGATGGTGCTAAAGAAATTGATGCTACCGGCAAATGGATTACACCTGGTTTATTGGATATTCACGCGCACTATGATGCAGAATTGGAAGTGATGCCAGCATTGGAAGAATCGGTAAGACATGGCGTAACCACAGTAATTATAGGCAATTGCTCGTTATCTGCAGCATTGGGAAAAGATACAGAGATCGTTGATTTATTTGCTCGGGTAGAAAATATTCCAGCTAAAGTTTTGAGTCATTGGATGATAGGTAATATTAAATGGAAAAGTGTAAGTGAATACTATGAGCATTTGGATACCGTTCCGGTAGGTCCGAATGTAGCCAGTTTTTTAGGTCATTCCAATTTACGCATGCATGTAATGGGTTTGGAAAGAAGTTTTACAGAAAAAAATGCCAGTGAAGATGAATTAAAAAAAATGGAAGCCATCGTGGAAGAAGCGATTAAAGCTGGTTATTTAGGTGTATCTATAGATATGTTGCCTTTTCACCGCTGGGCCGGCGTTTATACACCCAAATTTATGGGCTATTCTGTGCCTTCACAATTAGCATCTAAATCAGAATACAAACGGTTATCCAATGTATTGCGTAAACATAATCGCGTATTGCAGATTACACCAAATGCTGTAGATAAAACATCGTTTGGAACTATTTTAAGATTAAGTCAGGGTGGATTTTTTAAGAAAACGCTGAAAACAACCATTGTTGCCGCACTCGATTTAAAATCAAATGAAAAGATTTATAATTTACTGAAACTACTAGGATTTATTGGCAATGACATACTACGTGCCAACATGAAATTCCAAACATTATCCGTGCCGTTTCTGAATTACGGCGATGGACCTGTAACGCCGTTGTTTGAAGAATTTCCATCTATGATTAAAGCTATCGGATCATCAGAAGCAGAACGCAAGGCTATGTTCAGAGATCCTGCTTTCAGAAAACAATTTGTAAAAGAATGGAACCATAAAGCAGCGTCTGTATTTCCGCGAGCATTGAAAGAAATGTGGGTGGTCAATTCACCGGATGCTTCACATATTGGAAAAAACTTTGAACAAATTGCAAAAGATGCCGGAAAAGAACCGGTTGAATATTTTATGTATTTACTGGAAGAATATGACACTCGTATAAGATGGAAATGTGAAACATCTAACCACAGAGAAAGTGTGCGTATGGAATTATTGTCCAATAAACATTGTTTTCCGGGTTTCAACGATTCCGGTGCTCATAATTTAAATATGGCATTTCATGATGGCGGTTTGCATTTGCTGAAACAAGCGATGCGACATCCTGATATTATGCCAATAGAAACAGCTATCCATAGAATCACTAAAGAACCGGCTGATTTCCTGGGTATTGATGCCGGTGACATTTCCGTAGGAAAACGTGCTGACTTAATTATTATTGATCCTACACTTCTGGAAAGCGATTTAAATACAGATCCTATTGAAGATTATCATCCGCAATTTGAAGGCAGCTATCGTTTAATTAAACGTAGCGGAAAAGTGGTGCAGCATGTATTTATAAACGGAAATGAAGCATACACGAACAATGGTGTTGTTGCATTCCATGAAGACTTAGGAAAGAAGAAAATTTTCGGGCAGCTTTTGAGAAGTAACTGGAATTAATTTATAAAATTGTGCTAATCTTTCTACCTCTTTAGAAAACTTCTGTTTGTTTTCTATTTGCTTACTATTAACAAACCTTATTTATACTTCAACATGGGTATTTTGTATCATTAATACAAATAAGTGAAACTATTGCCTGCAAATAACAATCAACTTTACACAAAGCGTAAAAGTGAATGTTTGATGTCAATTTCAAAATTGAAATAAAATTGAAGTATCCATTTGTTTTAGTCTTTTAAATAATAAATAGCTAAACAACTAAAATGGAGACATCAACAGGAAATAAACAGATTACAGGCATGTTTGATTATACCGGTGCAGAGAATGCTTACCAGCATTTAATTGAGCTCGGATATACCAGCGATGACATCAATCTTTTAATGTCAGAGGAAACACATGAAAGGCATTTTGTAAAGAATATTGTAAATACAGAGATTCCGGATAAATCTTTGAATAATGCAGAAGTTGGTGCTGCCATTGGTGGCACTGGTGGTGCAATAGCTGGTACGGCTTTAGCGCTCGCAATCAGTTTAACTATTCCAGGGCTTGGATTTGTTATAGCAGGCACTATTCTGGCAGGAATTGCGGGTACAACTGCAGGAATTCTTGCCGGTGGACTGATTGGTGCTTTAACCGGAATCGGAATTCCTCAAGATGTTGCATTAATTTATAAAAAAGGTATAGAAGAAGGCAACATAGTAATCAATGTTCAACCTAAAAACATTGAAGATGCAGAATTAATTCAAAAGGATTGGCTTTTGTGCAATGTAAAAGATGTGCACCATTAATAATCTTAAAGAAACTGATTAAAATTAAACAACCATAAATAACAGAGGACTTTATTCCTTCAACCGTTTCAGTAGAGCTTTTATTCTTTTTAGTATAAAATCAGCTTTTTGCTGGTAGGTAATCCGTATCATATCTTTTTTCCAGATGCCTTCCTGTAAATTATATTTAAACGTTTCATCCTGAATTTTGAAAAATTCTGCTTTCTTTTTTCCCCAACTCACCTGGTCTTGAATCAATACTGTTTTTTCATCAGCAAATAATTGAGCTTTTAGTTGCTCCAATACAACCGGTAAAATACTGTCTAGTTGTGCTAAATAGCCCCTTGAACAAACGGATGAATCCGGTTTAATGCGTATACATTCTTTATGCTGCATTTCAAAATCGTTTACAGTTTTTGAAAACTGTGCATTTACATTATTAACAACTAACGCAATAAAAATTATAACTAAGAAATACGACAAACGATTCATGCTCAAAAGTACTAAACTTCCTCTTTTTTCTTAGCAACACTTTCAAATAATTCACGAAGCA
>DAOORG010000093.1:6476-9244 GCA_035389165.1 Chitinophagales bacterium | reverse complement strand
TTCAAACTCCAGTCAAATTTATGTAAGTTTTCTACGCAATGTTTAAGCAATAAAACAGCATCTTCAATATCAGATTTGTGTGCCATTTCTATTACCTGATGTAAATGTCTGGTTGGTATAGAAACAGCTCCGGCAATAGCACCGGTTTTTCCCATACGTTGAATTCCTGCAGTATCCGTGCCACCCATTGGTAAAACTTCAGGTTGCCATTTTATTTTAAATTTAGTTGCAATTTCTTTCTGATATTTTACCATTCTGTAATCACAAATTGTAGAAGCATCCATAATCTTAATGGCAACACCGCCACCTAATTGTGTCACTTGTTCTTCCGGTTTTGAATCTGGTAAGTCGTATGCAATAGTAGTATCTAAGCCAAAACCAAACGACGGATTGATATTGTGTGCAGCTACATTTGCACCACGAATGCCTACTTCTTCCTGAACGGTAAATACACCATACACATCATAAGGACAGTCTTTCAGCAACTTTAAGGTTTCAATTAAAATGTAAACGGAAACTCTGTTATCTATTGATTTGCAATTTACACATTCACCCATTTCAATTAACTGACGATCTCTTGTAATTACATCACCAACAGTAACCAGTTTAATTACTTCTTTATAAGGCAATCCTAAATCGATAAAGAAATCACTGATTTGAACATTTTTAGTTTTCTCTTCTGCAGTCATGATGTGAATTGGCTTGCTGCCCATCACACCTATTATATCTTTTTTACCGTGTACAATAACACGTTGTGCTGTTAAAGTCTTAGCATCAAAGCCACCCAATGTATGGAATCTTAAAAAGCCATTGTTGTCGATGTGTTTTACCATAAAACCAATCTCATCCATATGAGCGGCAATCATTACACGCTTACTGCTGTCTTTTCCTTTTTTGATAGCATATATGTTGCCAAGATTATCTTGCTCAATCTTATCAGCAATACCTTTTAAGTTTTTTAGTACCAACTCTCTTACTCTCTGTTCATGTCCAGGCGCACCTGCCACTTCGCAGATTTGTGCTAATAATTTTACGTTCGTCTTCATAATAATTTTTAGAATTTAGTTTTATGGGTTTTTAATTAAATAGAATTCAAATATAAGTAGCTTTTTTATAATTACAAAAAATTAGTAGTATTTTTTCGGTAGGCAAATATAATACTTTCTTTTATTACCTATCTTTAAACAAGTAAACGAATTGTATGTCAGTATTGAATAACATAGGTGGTGTGGTGTTAAAACCCATTATTAAAGAAATGAGTCGGGCAAAACTACCCAAAATAGATGGTCAGGTTTTTTTAAAAGGATTGAAAGAGGAAGTTGAGATTATCAGAGATGAATGGGGCGTTGCTCATATTTACGCAAATAATATCAATGACTTGGTGTTTGCACAAGGTTTTGTTCATGCGCAGGATCGTTTATTTCAAATGGAATTAAACAGAAAAGTGGCGCGCGGCAGGTTGAGTGAAATAATCGGGAAGAAAGCATTAGATAGTGATAGAATTGCCAGAACAATGGGCTACGAACGTGTGGCAAAAGAAGACTGGGAATTATTTGGCAACGATGAGCAACAAATTATTATTGATTATTGTAATGGAATCAATGCCTATATCAATAGTCCTGATTTTAAATTGCCGGTAGAATTTTCTCTGTTAAAACATCAACCCGACCCTTGGGAACCAATGGATGTCGCATCTTTCAGCAGGTTGTTGATTTCTTTATTAACCTGGGGTTGGTATGATGAAATCATTCGGGCAAAACTGATTGAAGCGGTAGGCGCAGATGCTGCATCAGAATTGGACAACACCTATCCAAAAGACAATCCGGTAACGTTACCCAAAGGGATAGAATTTAATATGCTGGATATTTCAGGAAAGTTTGAAGCCATGCGCGGACCATATATGCCACAAATTAGTGGCAGCAATGCCTGGACGATAAGTGGTACTAAAACAAAAACAGGAAAACCATTTTTATGCAATGATCCGCATCTTACCTTAAAAAATCCTAATATTTGGTACATGAACCATTTGCATTGTCCGGAGATGCATGTAAGTGGTGTAACTGCGCCTTCGTTGCCGATGGTTCAGATTGGTCATAATGATAAAATAGGCTGGGGAATTACGTTGTCTTTTACTGATATTGAAGATGTTTTTGTAGAAAAATTTACTGATGAAAACTGCACGTCTTATATGCATGAAGGTAAATTAATGGAAACAAAAATTATAGAAGAGAAAATATTTATAAAAGGAGAGAAGATGCCTCATGTTGAAAAAGTATATGAGACGATACATGGTACATTAATATCTGATGTTACCGGTCATTCCACCATGAAGCTCACCTTGTGTTCAATGGCTTACAGAGCCGGCACATCCACAAAAGGATGGTTTTTATTAAACAAAGCAAAAAATTGGAATGATTTTGCAGATGCCGTTAAACATATTACGGCACCGGGCTTAAATATTGTATATGCAGATACGGACAGCAACATAGGATATTATAATTCCGGAAAAGTTCCACTGAGAGATAAGGCGACCGCATCGGTGCCACAAGCAGGTTGGACAGGTGAGCATGACTGGAAAGGTTTTGTGCCCTTTGAAGAAATGCCGCATGTCTTAAATCCTGAAAAAGGATACGTGATAACAGCCAACCACAAAGTGGAACCGGATGATTTTCCGTATTTCTTAGGTGATATTTATATGAATGGTTATCGCGCAAACAGATTGGAAAAAATGCTGTTGCGTAAAGATAAACTGGAACCCAAAGATTTTA
>DAOORG010000093.1:0-6376 GCA_035389165.1 Chitinophagales bacterium | reverse complement strand
TAGGAAGAGGATTTCATGCCATTTTTGGACCGGTGAATTCTTATTTGGGACACAACACACCAATTCTTCTTAAAATTTTAGATAGCGAAGATTCTGTATGGTTGAAAGCTGCTGGTGGCAAAGAAAAATTATTAATAGATGGATTTAAAAATGCCATCGATTGGCTAAAATTAAACTACGGCACTAAAACGAATAAATGGAAATGGGGCGATTTACATGCTATCGTATTTCCGCATGCATTGAGTGCACAGCCACCGCTAGATAAAGTATTTGATATTGGTCCTTTCCCGATTGGCGGCGATACAGACACACCTTTTCAAACCTTTATCATGGCAGCAGAAGGTTACGGCGGAGAATTATCAGCACCATCCTACAGACAAATAATTGATTTTTCAGATTTCGATAACTCTACCATCGTTATGCCTTTAGGAAATTCCTCTAATTTGGCCAGTCCGTATTATAAAAACCAGTTGCGCGATTGGTTTGAAGGAAAATCGTATCCGATGTGCTGGACCAAAGAAAAAGTGGAACAACATAAAAAGCATAGTTTGTTGTTGAAGAAGTTGTAGGCTAATTAAGCATTCTTACTTAACTTTGCTGTTGTATTTTTAATCAAATAATTATAAGATGAAAAATCAAATTCTATTTTTCTTTTTAATTGCAATCTCGGTAATTTCTATACATGCAGAAGAACCTAAAAAAAGTAAAACCACAACGAAGCCTGTTATTGTATCGGATATTGCTGCAGATGCATTCTTGTTTTCAGATAGCAATAAAGAAGAAGAAATAAACCTTACAGGAAAAGATGTTGTGCTATCGGGTAATGATAATAAATTGACGTTTACTGGCGTGATGGGAAATATTCAAATAACAGGTAAAAATAATGATATTACTATTGTGTCCGTAAAGAAGATAGTGATTACCGGAAGCGGCAATTTTGTGAGTTGGGAAAAATCCGATAATGCAAGCGGCAAACCTTTTATTCAGGATAAAGGCGGATACAATAACGTAGAGAAACGTTCAGGCAATGCACAAACAAAAGAAGATTAATCTGTAAGTCTTCAAAGATTTTATAAAAGCGGTAAATAATTTAAATAAGCAATGGAGAAATTTTCTTTTTATAATCCGTTTGATTTTAACGATCCGGCCTTGTATGCCATTCCTGGTTTTATCTTATTGATAGTAACTGAATTTTTTCTTTATTACAGAAAGAAACATGCCGTTACAAAAGAATTTTACAAAGATGCTGCAGCCAGTCTTGAACTCGGTATAGGTTCAGCCATTCTTGATATTGGTGTTAAAGCAATTGCTATCGGATATTTGTTGTGGTTCTATCAGTTCAGAATTACAGATAATCTGGGTCCGGATTCTGTTGCAACTTTTGCTACTTTAAAATGGCATCAGGAACATTGGTATATTTGGATACTTGCGTTTATTGTACAAGATTTTACGTTTTACTGGTACCATCGATTTGCTCACGAAATTAGAATTTTCTGGGCAGCACACGTCAATCATCATTCATCTGAATACATGCACTACTCTACCGCATTGCGCCAAAGTTGGTTAGAGTTATTGTTTAAAGATGCTTTTTATATTCCGATGGCATTACTCGGTTTTCATCCGTTGATGATTTTGACTTTGCATCAGCTGAATTTAATTTATCAGTTTTTGCCTCACACCGAAACGATTAAACATTTGCCTAAGTGGTACGAATTTATATTCAACTCACCGGCGCATCATCGCGTGCATCATTCCAGTGAAATAAAATATTTAGATAAAAATTATGCAGGCGTATTAATTTTGTGGGACAGAATTTTCGGTACGTTCAGAGATGAAGATGCCGGATTTCCTGTGTATGGCATCACGAAAAACATACACACGAATAATTTATTGAAAATCACGTTTCATGAAGTTGCAGCTATCTGGCATGATGTGAAACGTGCACCAGATCTCAAATCAAAATTAAATTACATTTTTAATTCACCAGGCTGGAGTCACGATGGTGAAGACCAGCGCGCAAAGACGTTGCAGAAAGATTTGAAGTAAAAAGTTATGATATAACAGATATAAAAACAGCCGAACATTTGTTCGGCTGTTTTTATATTTAAGGCTTTACTCTTTTTAATTCTGTTCTTCTTTTGCCGGTTTTTTCTTTTTCTTTTTGATGTCGAAAGTCAATTTGTCTTTAGTTTCTTCATCTAAATCAGCCACGATGGTATCACCTTCATTGATATTCGTATTCAGAATTTCTTCAGCCAAAGGATCTTCCACATATTTCTGAATCGCTCTGTGTAATGGTCTTGCACCAAACTGCGGATCATATCCTTTTTCTGATAAGAAATCTTTTGCCGCTGTTGTTAATTCAATTGCATAGCCTAATTTTTCAAGACGATTGTAAACACCTTGAAGAACGATATCAATAATTTTATGAATTTCTTCTTTTCCAAGACTATTGAATACAACCACATCGTCTATACGGTTTAAGAATTCCGGTGAGAATGTTTTCTGTAATGCTTTTTGGATAACACCTTTAGTCAGATTATCAGAATTATCTTTAATGGCAGAAGTGGCAAAGCCAACACCTGTTCCGAAATCTTTCAACTGGCGAACACCAATGTTAGAGGTCATGATGATGACAGAGTTTTTGAAGTCAACTTTTCTGCCTAAGCCATCTGTCAGGATACCATCATCCAACACTTGCAACAACACATTGTAAACATCAGGATGCGCTTTTTCAATCTCATCTAACAAGATAACAGAATACGGTTTTCTTCTCACTTTTTCTGTCAATTGTCCACCTTCTTCGTATCCAACATATCCCGGAGGCGCACCGATTAAACGCGATATGGAGAATTTTTCCATGTATTCACTCATGTCAATTCTGATTAAAGAATCTTCTGTGTCGAACATGTATCTTGCCAACGCTCTTGCTAATTCAGTTTTACCAACACCGGTTGGACCTAAGAAAATAAAGGTACCGATTGGCTTTTTTGGATCTTTTAATCCAACGCGATTACGCTGTATTGCTTTCGTAATTTTTGAAACGGCTTCGTCCTGACCAACCACTTGTTTTTTCAAGTCGTCTGCCATTTGAACCAGCTTTTTGCTTTCTTTTTGCGCCACACGATTCACCGGAATACCTGTCATCATGGCTACTACTTCGGCAATGTCTTCATCAGATACAGGAAAACGTTTTGTTTTCGCATCTTCTTCCCAGTCTTTTTTAGCTTGTTCTAATTGTTCCTGTAAACGTTTTTCAGAATCACGCAAACGTGCTGCTTCTTCGTAACGTTGATTTTTGACCACCTGATTTTTTTCTTCTTTTACATTTTCGATTTCCTGTTCCAGTTGAGTAATATTTTCAGGAACATGGATGTTTTTTAAATGCACACGTGCACCAACTTCATCCAGCACATCGATAGCTTTGTCTGGTAAAAAGCGGTCGGTAATATAACGTGTACTCAACTGCACACAAGCTTTAATAGCTTCTTCGCTGTAAGTTACACTGTGATAATCTTCGTATTTATCTTTTAAATTTGTTAAGATGATAAGTGTTTCTTCAGGGCTTGGCGGATCCACAATTACTTTTTGGAAACGTCTGTCTAATGCACCATCTTTTTCAATGTACTGGCGATATTCATCTAACGTAGATGCACCGATACATTGTAATTCACCACGTGCTAATGCCGGTTTGAAAATATTTGATGCATCTAAAGAGCCTGTTGCGCCACCTGCACCAACAATCGTATGAATTTCATCGATAAACAAAATGACATCGCGATTTTTTTCCAGCTCTGTCATAATCGCTTTCATGCGTTCTTCAAACTGACCACGGTATTTGGTGCCTGCCACTAAAGCAGCTAAATCTAAAGAAACCACACGTTTGCCAAATAGCACACGAGATACTTTTCTTTGAATAATTCTTAAGGCTAAACCTTCCACGATGGCGGTTTTACCAACGCCTGGTTCGCCAATCAGAATTGGATTATTTTTCTTTCTTCGAGATAAAATTTGTGAAACACGTTCGATTTCCGTTTCTCTTCCAACAATCGGATCGAGTTTGCCTTCTTCAGCCAAACGAGTGATGTCTCGGCCGAAATTATCTAAAACCGGTGTGTTGGATTTAGAAGCCGACTTTTTGGCAGTCGATTGACCGGCAGCGCCTTGATTTCCGAAACCACGGCGTTCTTCTTCGTCACCGTCATCAAACGGTTCGTTGGGTAATTCTGATGTGAAATCAGTTAATTCCTTATTATCGTTATGCATAAAGTCTAATTCAGCTCTGAATACTTCATAAGTTACATCCCATTTGCTCAGCAATTGCGTCACAATGTTTTCTTTATTTTTCAGGATAGATAACAGCAAATGTTCGGTGCCAACAGTTTCCTGTTTCATCGATTTCGCTTCGAGTAAAGTTATTTTCAATACTTTCTCTGCCTGTTTTGTCAGTGGTAAACTATTCACGTTTCCGGGAATGGTTGTCACTCTGTCTTTTATAGCATCTTCAATCTTTTTACGAAATAAAGCAATGTCTATATCTAAAGAGCGCAATACCTTTATAGCCATACCATCGCCTTCGCGAATAAGTCCAAGCAATAAGTGCTCAATACCAATCTGATCGTGTTTCAGTCGAAGTGCTTCCTCTCTGCTAAAAGAGATAACTTCTTTTACTTTAGGTGAAAATTTTGCTTCCATATAGTTTAGTTCTCAAATTAGTTGCCAAGTTGCAAAACCTGACATTGTTACTTAAATAAAAATAGAACCCTTTTTTTACTTTTTTTATTTTTTTTTGCACAATGCGTCAGTTTCTGAATTTTATTAACAAAAAAGTGACAAAAAAGATTTCAATCCTTTCATTTATTGATTTAATTGTAAAAAACAATATCTTTTTATTTCAGAATTAAATAAAAAAAACAAAGAAGAGTGATTTGATTATCTAAATAGATGCAATTTTTACACAATTAGTTCTATTTTTGGGTAAAATAAGATTAGAAACATTTTTACTTAAACTATTTAAACAACAAAAACATGAAATTCAGCGTAGACAAACAAGATGGCGTAGTAGTATATGAATTATTAGAAGATAAATTAACTTCTTTAAATGCACCGATTTTGAAATCGGAATTGGTTTTAGCAAATGCAGAAGGCTACAAGAATGTAGTGGTAGATTTAGACAAAGTAAAATTTGTAGATTCATCAGGATTGAGTGCTTTGTTGATTGGACACCGATTATGCAAAGATGAAAAAGGAATTTTTGCGTTATGCGGTTTGAATGATTCAGTAAAAGGACTAATAAAAATTTCTCAGTTGGAAGATGTTTTGCATGTGTACTCTACACAGCATGATGCAACAGGTGCAATTGATAAGAAGAAAAAGAAGTAATACAAGTTATAAGATATTTGTTATAAGTAATACGAATAAAAAATTCAACCTTATAACTAGTAACCAATAACTAATAACTCAACTTTGAATTTCGACATCACCATATTAGGCAGCAATTCTGCTATATTTAGTCACGGACGACATCCTACTTCGCAAGTGGTGAATGTACACAACGTTCATTTTTTGGTAGATTGTGGTGAAGGAACGCAAGAGCGCTTGCACGAAAATAAAGTTAAGTGGTTTAAGATTGACCATATTTTTATTTCTCATTTACACGGCGATCATTATTTTGGATTAATTGGATTGATCACAACATTTAATTTACTAAAGAGATCCAACAGGCTGACAATTTTTGGTCCTAATGAGTTGAAAAAAATAATTGCACTTCAGCTGAAGGCGAGTAATACTTTACTGAATTACGAGTTGAAGTTTGTGGCAACGAAAGACGATGAAAAAAGACTGCTGCTGGACTTGCCGGAATGTTTAGTGTATTCTATTCCATTAAAACATAAATTGCCAACTACCGGTTTTTTATTTGTAGAAAAAACAGAACCACGCTTGCTGGATTTAGAAAAATTATCTAATTACGATATTGCTAAATCAGATTATAAATTGTTGAAGCATGGCGCTGACGTGAAAGATATATCTGGTAAAAAAATAAAAAATAGTAGAGTTACTACAAAAGCAAATTCGCCACGTTCTTACGCTTTCTGTTCTGATACCATGTATCATTTGCCTTTGGTGAAAGCGATTAAAAATGTGGATGTGTTGTATCACGAAGCCACATTTTTACATGCAGACTTGCAGCGCGCCAAAGAGACGACACATTCTACTGCATTACAGGCGGCACAAATTGCTAAAAAATCTAATGCCAGGAAATTATTGTTAGGGCATTTTTCATCGCGCTATCTTGACCTTTCTGTTTTGGAAAACGAAGCGAAAACTGTTTTTAAAAATGTAGAGTTGGCGATTGAAGGTGCGGTTTTTAAGGTTT
>DAOORG010000092.1:8060-9356 GCA_035389165.1 Chitinophagales bacterium | reverse complement strand
TGCACACGGTGATGTGCCGGTGAGTTGAAGATGGCTTCGAACCATTTCGGCATGCGTTTCACCGCTTTGGTATGTATCCAGAATTGATAGAAGGAATTAAGGCTGGCGACTATGCCAAGTGTCAGTATGTCTACGCCTAAAAAAGCAATCGGCAAAAAGAAAACAAATGCCAGTAAGCTGTGAATCCAGGATTGTCTCAACGCTACCGTTAAATTGTATTCTTCACTTTGATGGTGTACCACATGCGCGCCCCAGAAAAGATTGACTTCATGTCCGACACGATGTGCCCAGTAAAAACAAAAATCAAACAAGATAAAAACCACCACATATGCCCAAAGACCGCTCAGCTCCACCATGGCGAAATGGTCTTTCGTCCATACATAGGCTCCAAACATCAGTCCTGTAGTGAGTAATTTAAACAGCAAATGACTAACACCTACATTTAAGTTTGTTAATGCATCGTTCAGTCGGTAATATTCCGGATGTTCTTTTCTGGTGGCAAAATATTCCACCAAAATCATTAGTAAAAAAACAGGAATGGCGATGACGGTGCTGAGGTGTTCCATTGGTTACTATTTAAATTATTGTAGATTTTGTATTATTATTTGTTTGTACTGTTGAATTTAATCTAAGTTTAGCGTTGAAACAACAGAGAATGTCTAATTTAACAATACTTTAGCTAAAACAAATAGAGAATAGGTTTTCTAAAAAGTCAAATATGATCAGATACATTAAGCATAAAATAAAAGCGTATATCCTGAAGAAAGCAACGGCGAACAAGATGATTGATATTGTGGAGGTGCGCACGCAGGAAATCGGACTTACGTCGGTAAGAACGGAAACAGATATTCGCATTAAGAATTCTTTTTTTCTGCCGATAACCATACTTTCCATTAAAACCGATTTGCTGAATCGCGATGGATTGAAAGTTGGTAAAATGAGTTATGAAAAACCAACACGCATAAAAGGACATCACGATGAAGTGCTGACGACGATGTCTGAAATCAGTATTATTACATCTTTATTTCAGGCCATCTCATCGCTGTTGTCTCAGCATATAAAAATGCAAAGTGTAGGTGTGGCGCAGGTGAAATTTCTTTGGTGGATTATTCAGATTCCGGTGAATGATTTTTTTGAAATCCATCCGAGTAAATTGAAAATTACCAAACCGGAAACAGAAGAAGAACGTCTTGTAAGGTTACAAAAAGAAGCAGCCTGGAAACAAAAGTACGAAGCTGAGAAAGCACAACGAAAAATTGCACGAAAAGAAAAAGAAGCAGCCTGGAAAGAAGAATT
>DAOORG010000092.1:0-7960 GCA_035389165.1 Chitinophagales bacterium | reverse complement strand
ACGATGGAAGTGGAACTGGATGCTGCGAACATATCAAAAATGGCAGATGATCTTGCAGCATCCGAAACATTAAACATCGAACCTGTTAAAGACGAAACTGCAGATAATACTTAAAGTAATTACAGTTACTTTGAATTTCTTTGTAATAAGCTGTTTGAGAATAATTATCTTTTAATCGTTTAAACATCGGTCTTGTGGACGTGCTGTACAGTAATTTATAATCGTCTCCATATCCGAAATAATCGTTGTCTCCTTTAGAGAAAAATAAATCGAGTTCACATTTAGAAGCCTGAAAGACAGATTTAGCTTTGAGTTCATTATTGGAAGAAATGCTTTCTGCTTTTATAAAAAAGTCATATGCTTTTTGCGGATTATTACTGGTGATTAAACCAGCTCCTTCATTGTAGTTATACGTTTTTTTAATAGTGTTTGGTGTTGTGTTGTATCCGTAGAGATAAGACAAATAATAATTGCCCGGCTCATAGTAAAAGAAGTTGCGGTAATAACCCCAATGCGACGTATTATAGTAAAAATTTCCCAATAAGAAATTCGCTTTTGCAGCTTGTTCGTCTTTGCCTGCAGCCATTTTCTTTAACTGAATCATGGCTTCCACTAATTGTTGTTTGTTGAGTGATTTTCGAATGAAATCAAATGAAGTATAAGTGTTATCAGAAAATGCCTGTTCTACGGTATTGTCAAAATAAGTTTGCACTTTGCTGCTGAAAATGCCGGCTGATATATTGCTGTATCCGTTAAATATTCCGTCTGTTTCAATGTATGCATCTTTATCATAATCATAAGAACGCTGTTTTAAAAAGGCGAGATTTTCAGCTACTTTTTTATACCAAATCAATGCGTTTTCCAGGTCGTCATTCTTGAAATAATGAGTGCCTTTTAAATCATATAATTCGGCCAATGCATTGTCGGACGCTATTTTATCGCTGATTAATTTTTGCTCAAAATCAGATTTATTTTTTTTGCCGACAAAATCAATCAGGTCGTTGATGATGGCAATATTTAAAGAGCCATACAAGCCTGAAAAATTGTTGTGACACAAGAAGGCTTTTGCTAAATTATTTTGTAAGATATAATTGTGTCCCAGAATTTCATACACAAATCCGGTTTCATTCGATGCCTCTTTTTGATTTAAATAGCGTTGGTAAATTTTTTGTTCTGCTGCTGCATCAATCGTTTTCAAACTGCCTATGTAAGCACAGAATTCCGTTTTATCTTTTTGTGCAATAATATCTTTATCTGTTGATTGAATTTTTTGTGTGGTTGCCTGCGCCTTTGCATATTCACCGTTTAGCAAATACAGATGCGCCAGGTATGTTTGCCAGAAATCAATGCGTTTTGTTTTATTTTCTTTTAATAAAGTTTGTGTAAATAAAATCGCTTTTTGCAAGTATGTTTTTCCGGCAACATTCATCAGCGGAAAAGTATTTTTATCATTGTATTGATTCGGAATTTGAAATGCAGTATGTTCCATTTGCAGTAACGCACGACAAGCCATCAATTCCAGGTAAGCACTGTTGGGTGCAACGGCATAAATATTTTTCATTTCAGATAAACCGTTGGAAAATTTATTAAAGCCACGTAGAACATACAATGCAGCTTTTTCGTTAGGTGTTTTACACAATAAAATTGCCTTATCAAAACTCATCTGATTAGAGATGCGAAAACTGGCATAGCATGGAATTTTTCTGTCGGTGGTATTATGAAAAACTTCTGCAAATGCATTACCTGCTTCGGCAAATTTTTTCTGGTTGAATAAAGCGCCTGCTTTTTGTTCTAATGCATAATAATACAAAAGTGTTTTTTGTTTCAGCGGAACTACATACGTACTAAAATAGCGAATGGCGTCGTCATTAAAACCACCGTAATGCGACAAACGTACCAACTGATAAGCGATACGTAATTTAATATCTGTGTCTTTAGTAGCTGCATATAACAGGTTGCCGTCTTTTGCCGTCGACATAAATTCCGGTTTGGTCATTTTTTTACGGATGCTGCCGTAATACCAGTTTTCATCATCGCTTTCTTCAGATGATGTGGCAAACGGTTCACACTTTTTGGCAAACAATAAATAGTTGATGGCTTCGATGCCTTTGTCCGTTAAATAAATTTGTTTCTTTAAGGTGTCATTAATGCCTTTTAAGGATTTTGATGTTGAAATTTTAGATAAATCAGCAACAGAAGACTGATAGACCAGATAGTGCAGTTCTTGCTCGTTGAGTTGGTTGTTGAAATACTTTTTCCATTCCAAAATATTGTAATCTATTTCCTGTGTTGCAGTTGCATCATCATTAAGTCCATTGCCACTGTAAAACGTTTCGTCATAGGTGAGAAAAAACGGCAATAATGATTTATCAGAAATCAGTTGCTGATTAAAAAGGTTGTAAAACGAACCATCTTCAGAAGACCAGGAACATGCGTTTGTTTTAGTATAAGTTGCACTAAGCAATACAATGGCGATGATAATTTTTTTCATAGTTATTTATTTGGAGATGGTTTTTAAATCGCTGATGGAATAGTGTATTAAATTTGAGGAATCTAACTGAAAAAAGATAGTGTTAAGTTCCTTGTTTTTCGTTTTTTCAGAAATATTTTTTTTGGCCAACAATAAATCCTGATTTGAAATCTCTTCCACTTTTAACGTGAAATCTTCGTACAGGTAATTTCCATTGAGGTAATGGTCTTTTTTTACCAGATAAAAATCGGGTGTTATGGATTGATATAAAGTTGAATCACTCAGCTGTTGCTTACGTATTCCGTTGATTAGTCTCTTTTCGCCAACTTGATTTTGCACAATTGCCCAACTGTAAATCGGTAGAGCAATGTCTAAGTTTAAAGGATAATCGTTTAAATCTTTGATGTAATTGTTGGCAATCGTATTTTCCAGAATGGAATTTTCATCCTGAACATCTAATGGATTAGAAGTGGCATAATACATCAGCACTCCTTTTTTTATTGGTGGAATGCCGGTTTGTTTCCTGTCTTTAATTTGATGAAGACGAATGGTTGCTGAGATAAGTAACTCAGGATGCAGTTTTTCTATGATGTTTAAAAAATAGAAATATTTACTGCGTGTGCTCGTTGTCCAGTCGCAATCAAATTGTATTTCTTTAATTTTTTTATCTGAAATGTTAGGATAAATAGAACCAATTTTTTGTTTTATATGATTAGCCAGTTCTTCTATTGCGTTTTTGTCTAAATCTTTAAACACTTCATTGGTCATAAACACAACAGGAATTATTTCTTGTTGGGTGTTTTTTTCTTGAATGGAGATTTCACCAACAGGAAAAGTTTTACCATTTTTCACATCTACATCAAAAAAACGCACATATAGTTTTTCCACGTTCAGGCTGTCCAGATATCTTTGCTCAAAAGGAGAGATGTTATAGGTGGTTTTCCAGAAATAAAATGAAGTTGCATGTTGTTTTTTACAAGCAGCAAAAAGTAAAACACTAAAAACGGTAAATAGTACTTTATTCATACAGTAGTGTTGTACGAAAGTAGCGAATTTGACTTGTAAATAAAGCAGGTGTTTGGTGGTATATTTTTCTATAGGGAAAATCAGCTATTCATCATTTTCCATAGAACATCTTTTAATTCCATGATATTTTTATTGGATAAAGAAGAGAAGAATACGTGCGGAATTTTTTTCGGCAACTCTTTTTTGAGCATTGAAATTAGTTCATCATCTAATAAATCTGCTTTGGAAATACCAATGATTCTGGGTTTATTCACCAATTCTTTATTATAAAGTTTGAGTTCTTTAGCCAGGATTTTATATTCTTTTTTGATATCGTCGCTATCTGCCGGAATCATAAAGAGTAAACAAGAATTGCGTTCAATATGTCTTAAAAAGCGAACGCCTAAGCCTTTGCCTTCGTGCGCACCTTCAATAATTCCCGGAATATCTGCCATGATAAACGATCGGTCTCCGCGATAAGGTACGACACCTAAATTAGGCACTAAGGTGGTAAACGGATAGTCGGCGATTTCGGGTTTTGCTGCACTTAGAACAGAAAGCAAGGTGGATTTTCCTGCGTTTGGAAATCCAACTAAACCCACGTCAGCCAATACTTTTAATTCCAGTATTTTCCAGCCTTCCTGTCCTTCTTCACCGGATTGTGCGAAGTGTGGTGCCTGTCGAACGGAAGTTTTAAAATGCGTGTTTCCTTGTCCGCCGCGACCTCCTTGCATCCAGACTACTTCTTGTCCGTCTTCTAAAATTTCAAATTCTTTTTTGCCGGTTTCCGCATCTTTTGCTAAGGTTCCCAGCGGCACTTCTATGATAATATCTTCACCACCTTTTCCGCTTCGCATGCCACCTTCACCGCTTTTTCCATCATCGGCATGTATATGTTTTCTGTATTTTAAGTGTAATAAAGTCCACAATTGCTTGTTGCCACGTAAAATTATGCTGCCGCCTTTTCCACCATCACCACCATCGGGTCCGCCCATGGGTACGTATTTTTCTCTGCGCCAGTGCACGGAGCCGCCGCCGCCGTTACCGGAGCGAACAAATATTCTAACGTAATCTATAAAATTGCTTCCTTCCATTTAAAATGGTTGCAAAGATACGAATAAAAAAACAACGAGCGTGTTTTGTAATAGTATCTTCTTACATAAACTATATTGAAAATGCATGGCCAAACGCCACACTAAAATCGGTGCACCAAACAACGATATAGCTGAAAGTAGCAGTGGAAGCTGGTGCTTTATAATAAAAATCACCTTCAATCCCTTTTAAGTCACCTAAGTTCAGGTAGCCGCCTCCAATCACGTCAAGTAATGAATTACAAAGCCAAACTTCTAAATTAGGACCGTCGTCAGTTTTGAAATTTTTGAAGACATAAATTAATTCAGCACCTTTATTGTAAATAATTAACTCACCGGTAGTAGTATGAGCGTCTGAAATAAATGATTGTGTAGCAAGGCGCGACGAGCCAGTAGTGTCAAATACTTCGTTTATAACTTCTATTTTGTCTTTCTTGCAGGAAACTGTAGAAAAAGAAACCACAGCAAATATTCCAAAGAGAATGATTGTGCTAAAAAATGTTTTCATAAACTTGATATTTATTGAAATTAACTTAAATAAATGAAAAAATCAATAAAACAAGTTCATTTCAAAAGAGCTATTTTATTTTATCTACTTCAGCTTTCAAACTTTCAAATATTTCATCTATAGTACCTATGCCGTTTAAAGAAACGACTTTGTTTACTTTTTTGTAGTGATCTGCCACTTGTGCCGTTTCTTTTAAATACACTTTAAAGCGATTACGGATAATGTTATCGTCTAAGTCATCTGCTCTGCCTGAAGATTTACCGCGTTCTTTGATTCGTTTAACGATTTCATCTTCTTCCACTTCTAATGCCAGTACTTTACTGATATCTGTTTTCTTCAAATCCAGTAATTTATCCAATGCTTCAGCCTGAGGTTGCGTGCGAGGAAAACCATCGAAAATAAAACCTTCTACTTTTCCGGCATATTCATCCAGCTTATTGGAAAGCATACCAATGGTTACTTCATCGGGAACCAGTTCGCCTTTGTCCATATATTTTTTGGCTTCCATTCCAAGTGGAGTTTCATTTTTCAACTCAGAGCGAAATAGATCACCTGTAGAGATATGGTACAAATTAAATTCTTCTGCGATTTTGACTGCTTGTGTTCCTTTGCCACTTCCCGGAGGTCCAAACAAGATTAGGTTGATCATTTTGTAGTAAGATTGTAAGCAGCAAAGATAGTGAAATCCTATATTGCTATTATTTCGATAAGATTAATTTATTGTTTTTTGATAATAGGTCAGTTTTTTACGTAGACTCCATTTTGGCTGTATGATAAAAATCATTGAATAAAGCGTAAAAATGAATTACTTTTAATGAAACGTTTGAATTATGAAGACAATTATAGTACCTACTGATTTTTCTGATGCAGCAAATAATGCACTAAAAGCGGCAAAATCTATTGCCATAAAAACGAAAGCAAGCATACATTTGGCTAATTTTTACTCACTTCCGGTAGCTGATTATTCGTATCCGGACATTAGCATGCCTGCGGAAATTCTGGAGCAAATCAGAAAAGCAGCCATTGAAGGTGTCGATAAAATAAGTGCAGAATTGAGAGAAGAAGGTTTTACAGTGGAATCAACTATAGGAATGGGTATGGTTGCTGATGAAATTGCAGACCTGGCAAAAGAACTAAAGCCGGATTTAATTGTAATGGGTACCACCGGTGCCAGTGGAATTGCAAACAAACTTCTTGGAAGCAATGCGGCTCATGTAATGCAGAATACGGTGTATCCTATTTTACTGGTTCCGCAACATTGTATCTGTGATAAGATTTTTAATATTGTCTATTTAGATGAATTGAAAGAAGATGATACGGCGGTGTTGTCCAAATTATTTGCATTTGCCGGAGCATTGAATGTTGAAAATATAAAGATATTAAATGTGAATACCGGCTTCTTTTTTAAACCTATCAACGAACATTTAATGATTCAACTGGACAGAGCTTTCGGTTTAGAAAAGATAAAACTGGAAACTGTTGACGGTTCGGATGTAAAAGAAGGAATTGACCATTACTTAGAAAATCACCATGTTGATTTGCTGGTCATGTCCACGCATAAGAAATCGTTTTTGGAAAGATTGTTTTCTAAAAGCAACACCAATGAAATGGCAATGTATGGTAAAATTCCGTTATTGGTGTATCATAAAGAATAATCTCAATATAAGATTCTTGCCTTAATGGTGTTTTTTACTTTCTTTAAATCTTCCATCATTTCTAAATCGGCATTGGCATCTACATCAAGTACTACATAACCGATGGTTTCATTGGTTTTTAAGTACTGTGCCAGTATGTTTACATCGTGTTTAGACAGGATAGAGTTGATTTCGCTTAGCACACCCGGAACATTGTGATGAATATGCAACACACGTCTGGTATTATGCTGCACAGACAAGCTGATTTCCGGTACTGTTTTAGAGCCCAAAGTGCTGCCGTTATCCAGATAACCGGTAAGTTTTACAGCGACTTCGGTACCTATATTTTCCTGTGCTTCCTGTGTTGAACCACCGACGTGCGGCGTTAAAATCACATTGTCCAGACCCACTAAGGAAGATTCAAATCCTTTCCCGTTTTGTTTCGGTTCTGAAGGAAAAACATCAATAGCAGCTCCACCTACTTTTCCGCTTTTCACCGCGTTGGTCAGTGCTTCAATATCTACTACGGTGCCACGAGATAAATTCTGAAAAATAACGCCATCTTTCATCCGTGCAAATTCCTTTTCGCCAATCATATTTTTTGTTTGCGGTGTTGCAGGAACGTGCAGCGTTACGATGTCTGACTGTTCCAGTAATTCTTCCAGTGTGTCCACCACATTCGCATTTCCCAATGGCAATTTGGGTTCCACATCATAATAGATAACTTTTAAACCCATGCTTTCACCCATCACCGAAACTTGTGTGCCGATATGTCCATAACCTACTATACCAATAGTTTTTCCGCGCAGTTCATAGCTTTTGGCCGCTGTTTTTTGCCAGTTGCCTTCGTGCATATATTTGTTTTTTTCCGGAATGCGGCGCAACATCATAATGGAATTGCCAATAATTAATTCCGCCACAGAACGTGTGTTAGAATATGGTGAGTTGAAAACCGGAATTCCTAATTCAGTTGCTTTGTTTAAATCAACCTGATTGGTGCCGATACAAAAACAGCCAATCGTCATTAGCTTTTTAGCTTTTTCCAGTACAGGTGCAGTCAGGTTGGTTTTGGAGCGAATACCGATGATGTGATAGTTTTCTATACAATCCAGCAGTTCCTGTTCGGTCATTGCTTCTTTGTAACTATCAATTGTAGCGTATCCTTTTTTATGAAACTCGTTGAAGGCCGACTGATGCAGGCCTTCTAATAATAAGATTTTGATTTTTTCTTTCGGAAATGAAACTTCTTTTG
>DAOORG010000091.1:0-9649 GCA_035389165.1 Chitinophagales bacterium | reverse complement strand
CCACAGAGTTTTGTGAAAGCGATTTTTCTATCTTTAAATAAGCTTCAAAATTTTTTATGTAAAGTTTCCAGTTCGTCATTTGTATATTGCTAAGATAGGCGATAGGCGACAGGAGAAGGTAATTTTTTCTGATTTATTTTATATCTTGTATCACAAATCTCACGTCTAAAATTCTATTTGTGAAAAAAATAATCATCATCAACGGACCGAATCTGAACTTGCTGGGAAAACGCGAACCATCCGTATATGGCTCAGAAACATTTGAAAACTTCCTGACCGAAATGCAGCAAAAATATGCTAATCAGGAAATTTCCTATTTCCAAAGTAATATTGAAGGCGAGTTGATTTCCAAACTCCATGAAGTTGGTTTTTCGTTTGATGGTATCATCTTAAACGCTGCAGGTTATACGCATACTTCTATTGCTATTGCAGATGCCATTCGTGCTATCAAAACACCTGTAGTGGAAGTGCATATCAGCAATACTTTTTCCAGAGAATCTTTCAGACACCATTCTTATATTTCACCGGTTGCCAAAGGTGTTATCGTTGGTTTCGGATTGAAGAGCTATGAACTGGCGTTGAAGTATTTTGAGTAAGTAGTTTGATTATTTCTTCAGTGTAATTTTTCGTTCAGAAAAACTGTATTTGCTTTCCACTTGTTTGCCTTTTTCATCTAACAAAGTAAGTTTGATTGAAGTTTCGCCCATTGGTAAGCCTTCCATAAAATAACCGCACCATTTCGTCAGCATAAATTCCGTGCCGTTTATTTCAGCTTTTACTTTGTATCCTTTTTCTGAAAGTTCACAGTTCACAACGTAAAAATCGAGTAAAACAGCATCTGTTTCTATGCCTGTATATTCACCTTTGGGTCTGCTGTAAAACAACATCGGACTTGTCAAATCCGGTGCTGCATATCTCGAATAATAACGGGATTTACCGGTAATAACTGATGTTAACGCATAAGCATTTTTATTTTTTATGCTTTCATGATATGAGCGCGAAAGAAAAGATAAAACCGTATGTTGTCCGTCATCTAATGCTTTGACTGTTGGATTCGCTTCATAAAGCGCAAGATAAGGTTCATTGTCAACGATACAATGTACATGTTGTCCTTTGGCAGCATTGGCACAGGTTTTTATATCCGATAAGGATGTTTGCTTGCCTAATTCGTAATTAGTAAACGTATAATTAAGCGTAAATAGATTATTGTCCAGATCTTCAATATTCGTATTCAAGCTCTGCGTGAGTGTAGCATGCTCAAAGGTTTCCGGCGAATAGAGTTCTGTAAGCGTTATTCCATTTTTTGTCATTGTTGTCAGTTTAGCCATTTTCTCAGCAGATTCTTTTGAGTTTCGTGCAGTTGCTTTTCGGTTGCAATTGGATAATGTCGCAGACAAGGCTGCAATTGCAATAATTATAAAAGAGATTTTTCGCATAAATAAAGTTTGTTAAAGTTGGCTTTTTTCTTTCAGATTCTGCATTAAATATAGTGCATGTATGTTATTAATTCTAAAATCTTTATCAGCAGGTTTTTCCTTCAGTCGTTTGTAAATTTCTTCATAAAGAAACAGCGTATTATTCACATCTTTTGAAACGTCTTTATTGTTTTGCAGCTGAAATAATTTAGTTAAACGTTTCGGTAAAATGGTTTTTCCCATTTTTTTCATGGTATATAATTTGCCGCTATTTGCTGCTGCTGGTTTTTTAAAGTCAATATGATATTTTTTAAAATGACCGTTTAAGAGATACTCATTGTAATATTGTTGATTTAACCGCATTTCTATTGGCAAAGCATACCAGAATTGAATCCAATTAGTATTCCAGAATGGTAAATAAAAATCAAGCCCGAAATATTCGTATACGCGAACAGAATTGATGATGAACTTTGACAATCTGTTTTTAATCAGCCATTCCTGATAGCCGTTCCAGGAGTTTTCATATACTGTCAATTCTGGTTTTAGCTGATGTTTATAACCCACGAAATTCTGAATATCGAAATTCCGCACCGGCTCTATAAAACTTCCGGCGTGAATATCCTGACAAAATCCATTCATAACAACCGTATTTTTCTGCAATAAATTATTTTCCTTCAAATAATGCAAAGCAAAAAAATCCTGTTCGTGTGGCAGCGATGAATAGTGATGATTAAGCGCTGCATATGTATTCCATTTTTCTGTAAAAAAAGTTTGTAATAAAGTATCTGTATATTCAATAAAATGCCATTTTATATGCAGCTTTTCACATACATTTTTGGCTATCAGTACTTCAAAACTATCTTTGCGACCATACGTGTAGCATTCTACCAAAGGATACTTGTATTCTTTCAATAAAGCAACTAAATAGCGAGAATCGTAACCACCGGAAAGCGGAATTAAAATCGGTCGGTTGTCTGCATATTGTATAGCTTTTTCTATAAGCTTTTTTTCCTGCTGTTGTAGTTGCTTGCCTAATGCTTCTTTTGATAACGTAGAAAATGCTGATTGATGACGGAAATACGTTTTAATAGTTAACGCAGCAGTTTGTTTATCAATAACGGCATATTCGCCAGCTTGCAGTTGTAACCAGCCTTTCAGCAGTGTCTTGTTTTCCAGCGTGCAATATACTTTGCAGAAATTTTCAACTTCTTTTACATCAATTGTCTCATTAGTGAAATAAATAGGTTCAATGGTATCTGTAATTACAATGTCAGCTGCTGTTGAATAAATAAATAATGGGAAAGTTCTGATGGTGTCAACGGCAATGAATACGGATGTTTCGGTTTCCGTCACAATACTGAAATGTCCGTTCAGTTGCTGTAGCTTTTCTTTGAATGATTCTTCGTTTGTTATAGTTTGAAAATTATGAAGCAGTGCTGTTTCTTTTAAAAGTTCATTATTATTGAATGCAGTACCGATAACAGAAGTAGCGTTTTCTGTTTTCCAGGAATGATATAAATGATATGTCAACTGTATCTTAATCATTTTTCAGGATGCGATTATTGATATAGTATAACAAATATAGATTCATTAAAATTCCGACAATTGAAAACAATGCAATGGATAAATAAAAATCCTGTAAATAGCCGCCAATAGCAATTGCTATAATTCGTGCAGCAAATAAAACGGCATTAAATCCGAACTCAAATTTCAGTAGATGTTTAATGTCTAATAAGCAGGAAACAGGTGAGGCGATGAGCCCGAGAAAATACCATAAAATAAGGTATTGTGCAATTTTACCGGCTTCTATCCATTCACCGCTGAACAAGGAAAAGAATAATTCTTTCCCGAAAAATAATATAAATAGAGTTGGCAAAATTGAAATTAAAAAAGTAAATAAGATGATTTTCTGTGTTGATTTTTTTAATTCTGCCGGTGCCTGTTCGCTTGCCTTTTTGAAATACACCTGACCTAACGCAGAAGTATACATACCGGTCGGTGCATTCAGTAATCGGGTAGCATACGAGTAGAATCCTACATATTGAGGCGAAAAAAACTGCGACAATAACAAGGGAACGCTGTTGCGGGAAAAGTTATTCAGCAAGGAAGACCAGGTGCCGTATTTAGGAAACTGATCGTACTTTTCCCAGATTTCTTTGGTTGCTTGTATGTCTGCTTTCGGTCGGTAATAGAATAAGACCAATAGGGTAGCAGCTGTTAATCCTGCGATGAAACCATAAACCAGCGCATGTGCAACGTGCTGAAATGCTAACAGTAATGTCACCGCGCAGGTAGTCAGCACCTGAAGGATTCGAAAGTAATTTACGGCTGCATATTTTTCCTGTTTATTCAGATAGACCAAAACAGGCTGGTGGATGCCATACAATAAAATGGTAAATGGCAACAGGAAATAAATTTTAGGTAAAAAGAACAGGAACAATAATTCTACAAGCAGCAGTATGCTGAAAATAATGACCGCAATTGTGAATGCTGCATTCAGTATTTTTTTAGTTTCATTATCGTCTTTTCCCAACATCACAACAATGTCTAATTTGGCATTGACTACTTCAATCAGAATAAATACTACAGAAGTGAAGATGCCAAATTCTGCAAAATCTGCCGGCGCAAAATATTTTGGCAGCACTAATGAAAACAGGAAATTGATGATTTGCACCAAAACAAGTCCGGAGAAAAGTGCAGAGAAATTTTTAAAAAATGAAGCTGTTTCGGATGCCTTATTCATCCTTGCGAAGTTACAATTTTATTTTCTTTGCTCTGCTTTTAAATGCGGCTCCGGCCGTTGGCAACTGATCGTCTATAAGGCATTTTAATTCGGTTTTCAGTTCAGGATAAACTGCAGATAGTTTATTCAGTACTGACAAAGAAAAGGCTTTAACAGCTATAGGTGTCGTATGAGCCGCAACATATTCAAAGCAACTGTTAATGACTTGTGCATGCAGATGTTCAGGTATATCAACCAAATTTAGAATTCGAATGGTATTTCTTACAACCGCATCGTGTACCGGATTTTTCAGGTTGTCGAGCATCTGCTGCAGGTATTTTTGCGCAAATTCGGGATGCTTTTGTATGCAGTTGGAAACTGCCCAGGAAGCACGTTGTGACACACGGTATTCATCGTGCAGAAACAGTTGCATTAATTCATGAAATTTGTCCGCATCATTGCCAATATAATCAACGATACGATGCATTTGCTGCCTGGAATGTTCCGCTAAAATGGCTGTCCGAAGTTCCATCTTGTATTGGTGTTTATTCAAATTTCCATTTTACCGTTACCCATAAACTTATCATTCGCGACCAGCGGAATATCAGCGGCCACAAGACCAGTAGTATCACCGCATTTATCACCAATAGTTTCGGTATCCATTCCAATCCTAATATAAACGTCAGCGGAATGATAAACACAAATGAAAATCCCATACTCACGATGTAACTCATGTACATAGACAAGAAATGAAATCCGGTTTCGTTTTCCAAATCAAAATCACACACCGGACAGCGTTTTTCCATTTCGCTCAGATGTGACAGATGATATGGATTTGGGTCTGTAAATATTTTTCCCTGATAACACTTAGGACAACGACATAAAAGGATGGATTTAAGAGCAGACATATAGACGAACTGTTATAACACAAAGCTACTGTTTTTACATTCGTTTTGATAAGATTAAATAATTAGTTGTTTTACATCAACAACCTGAATGTATTACGGCTTCGTCAATTGCGGATCTTTGGTGTCTATTTTGGTTGGCTGATTGTCATCCGCACCTAAGATATCTTTCATCGTAAAATAAGCGCTTTGGTCTATTTTTACTTTTATTGGAATAAATCCCATTGCTTTCACTTTCACGTAGCCTTTGTAATCTACTTTTACTTTTTTGCCTGACAGCACCATCTTTGAACCTTCCGTAAACAATTTGCTTACTGTTGGTCCTGTTTTTACATTGATTTTAAGAGGCAAATCAAATGCACTCTCTTTTTTTATTTTCACCACATCTGCTGCTTCGGTAATTGTGCCTAATTTTTTATCCGCAATAAATACATCAATCAGTATTTCTTCCACTTTTACTTTTGCATTGTATGGATTGTAAATAACCGCAGTTATACCCATGCCGATTTCTTTAAGCGAGAAACTTGCAATATGAAATTCTTTCGTTTTTACCAGATACGGTTCTTTGTCTTCGGCTTGTACTGAAAGAAATGAAAAGAATAAAATAAAAAAAATAGTTATCGGGTGTTTCATTATTCGTTGTCTTTTTTAGCTGCTTTTTTTTCTTCTCTTTTTTTCTTACGCTCTTCACGCTTTTCCAGTCTTTCTTCTTTTTTTGTGAGATACTCGTAGGTTGTAGCATACTTCACGGAAGTCATCACTTCTTCGCCTTTTGCATTTTTAAGGGTTAAGTCACCTAATAACTGAACCGTATATTTTGTAGCCGGATCGTGTTCTGCTTCAATAAATGAATTGGTTTCATAAGTATATTGAACCGGTATAGAAAATTCAGAATTAGGTTTTATTTTTTTACTGATTTTAGTAACTACCGTTCCAACATCTTTTCCATCAATGGTAAAATCCAGCACTAAATCTTTCAAATCAAATTCCTGATCGCTTAAATTCATAAAAATGGCGGTTGCCGTAAGTTTGGCGTTTTCTTTAGACAGATTGCCTAAATCAAGATTAACCATTTTTTTAAATTCAATATCTTGTTTGTCCTCATTGCAGGAAACAATAATCAAAGCCGAAAAAAGTAAGATGAATAAGTTGCGCATGTTTGTTTTTTTACAAAAGTATTTAATCAGAAGTAACTTTTTTTCTTTTTAAGATTTTTTTACATAATCATAGTATCAAAAACCTTACCATTTTCCGCTGGCACCGCCGCCACCAAAACTTCCGCCACCGCCGCCACTAAATCCACCGCCACCGCGACTGCTTCCGCTGCTGCTGCCACCACTGCTAATGACAATGAAAGCAATACGCGCCAGAATAGGGAAGCGGATCATCAAAATAATAATTAAGAGAATGACTCCAATGGTGAATGCCACAGACAAATAATCTTCCTTACCTGGACTGGAAAAGACCGTTGAATACGGTGCGCCTTGTAAAATACTGATCAGCTTGGTAGTGGCAGCTTCCATGCCATCGTAGTAGCGCGTTTCCCTGAATGCCGGTGTAATGATTTCATCAATAATGCGTTTGCAGTCGTAGTCGGTAACATAACTTTCCAGTCCGTACCCAATTTCTATATCTATGCTTCGATCGTTTTCTGCTATTAGAATCAACAC
This sequence comes from Chitinophagales bacterium, assembly GCA_035389165.1. GTDB lineage: Bacteria > Bacteroidota > Bacteroidia > Chitinophagales > JADIYW01 > JADJSS01. The sequence goes on along the minus strand of DAOORG010000091.1, from coordinate 2,937 downwards.
GCCGTTGTCGGTTTCTTTCTGACCGATGCCCCAGTTTCTGCCTACCTGCAAGGCATATTCTTCTATCGGATAATCACCTAAAGAGTCAATGGTAACGATATAAATTTGTGTAGTCGTAGAATCGTTGTAATTTAATAATTTCTGTTCCAGCAATTGCTTTTGAGAAGTATTCAACATGCCGGCAAAGTCGTTCACCAGTTGCGGTGGCGACATCGGCTCAACAATACCTTTCTCATTTACCGCACTAAATACTTGCAGATGTAGTAGCGTGCAAAAAATCAGTAAACAGGAAAGGATATATTTTTTCATGAAGTAATTAAAAATGATAATTGGTTATATGCAATGAAATTCTGTCTTTTGAATGGCAAGCTTACCAACTGCCCGAGCTTCCACCGCCGCCAAAACTGCCACCGCCAAAGCCACTGAATCCACCGGAACTGCCGCCACCGCTCCACGAGCTGCCGCCACCGCTGCTCCAGGTCCAGCCGCTGCCACCGCTCAGTCCGCCACCGGTGCCGGAAGAACTACCTGAAATAATGATAATCACGATAAAAATGATAACGATAATTATAATGATATACGATATTCCGGACGATTCTGTTGCCGGTGCACTTGAAGAAGCACTATAAGTGCCCTGCAGTTGTGCAATAATTCGGTTGGTGGCAAGGTCAAGACCTTCGTAATAATTACTTTGCTTGAAGGCAGGAACTATAATTTCATCGATGATATTTTTGGTGTCATAATCGGTAATGTAACTTTCCAGTCCATAGCCGATTTCGATATCCACTTTGCGTTCATCTTTTGCCACCAGAATCAGAATGCCGTTGTCTTTATCTTTCTGGCCCACGCCCCATTTTCTTCCTAATCGCACCGCATAATCTTCAATGCTGTAATCTTCAATAGAATTTACAGTCACCACACAAATTTGCGTAGATGTAGAATCATTAAAAGCCACCAGTTTATCTTCGAACAGCTGACGTTTAGACGTGCTGATCATCTCTGCAAAATCATTTAATAAACGCGGCGGACTTGGTTTCTCCGGAATCCCATCTTTGTCCAACACTTGCGCGCTTGCAGAAAATTGCAGTAACAAAAATAGCGTCAGCAGTATGTTATTCAAAAGAGATGTCATCCGGTAATTCGTTTCTGTCTAATTCATCTACATCCGGAAAATATTTGGCCAGTATATTTCCTATGGTAGCAATAGATTTAAGAATGCCATTCGCATACTGACCTGCAACAAAATCATTGTGCAGTTGCGATGTCAATTGTTTCCAGTAATCGCTGCCCACTTTTTCGTGCAGTGCTTCATCGCCGATAATAGAAAATTTCCTGTCTTTCACTGCCACATAAATCAACACGGCATTTCGGAAAGGTTTGGTATCCATTCTCAGGTGTTGAAACACTTTTATCGCACGATCATAAGCTTCCTGGTCGCAGCGGTCGTCTACATGCACGCGAATTTCTCCGCTGGTATGCAGTTCAGCTTTTCTGATGGCTGCTACGATGGCATCTTTTTCTGCCTCGTTAAAAAAATCTTTAGCGGAAGCCATTGTTAGAATTGTACTTTTGGTGCTTTCTCCGTTCCCGGATCTGCTTTGAACGGCTCGTGTTGCTTAAATTTAAAGATACCTGCCGTAATATTGGATGGAAACGAACGCACTTTGGTGTTGTATACCTGTACCGCTTCGTTATAATCTCTGCGGGCAATGTTTATTCTGTTTTCCGTTCTTTCCAGTTCATTCATTAAATCAGAAAAAGCCTGTGTTGCTTTTAATGCAGGATATTGTTCTGAAACTACCAATAAGCGCGATAAAGCACCGCTTAACTGGCTTTGTGCTTCCTGAAATTTAGCCATATTTTCCGGTGTAATATCATCTGCATTTAACTGGATAGAAGTTGCTTTGGAACGTGCTTCAATAACAGCCACTAAGGTTTCTTTCTCAAATTTGGCTTCTCCTTTAACGGTTTCCACCAGGTTGCCGATTAAGTCAGAACGTCTTTGATACGAAGCTTCTACGTCTGCCCAGGCTTTCTTCACGCCTTCATCATACGATACAAGTGCATTATAAGAACAACTTGGCAACAGAAACGTAGTTGCCAAAACTACTAATAGATAAGTGAATCTCTTCTTCATGGTTATTTTTTTTGTTTTACTAAAGATAAACATTTTTCAGGATTGTATAGTTCCAAAGGCATCATTTTTATAGAAGTAGGTAGATGGATGTGTCCGGAAAGCTACAGAATAAGTGTGCTGTAAGTGTTGATATTATTAATGGAAAAGCGCAACTACAGACTTGCAGCCGTTGTGCGTTTCATCCTTTAGAATTTTGCAAAACCAACCATGAATGAGTTCCATTGATACAAACAATAAAAAAAGAAGGCACCTAACCAGCCGTGAAAAATGCCTAACACCAGCAGGTTGCGGCCATTCAGGTATAGATAGGTATAGACCAATGCCATGACCAGCGTGCCTGGCATCAGGATGGTGGAAGGATAATGAACCAGGCTGAATGTTACAGCCGTTAGCAATATGATTAGGGTGTTAGATATGGTTGGGAAAAACTGTTTTAACAGGAATGTAAAAAGACCGATGATCATGATTTGCTGCAACATGCCCCACAGCGGATAGATGAGCAGTGCCGGCAAAATGCGCCAACTTAAGGTAGTGATGTTTAACCCATAACCCAACAGCACAAAAAGCAGTATAAAGAACAGCAGAAAAGGAAAAAGCTCTTTAAAGGTGCTATTGAAATTTTGAAAACTGATGCCCCAGCTTTTAAACCGTTTTTTATCTGTGCGATAGGTATAGAGGAAATAGCAGAACCAGACAAGGGTAGCCGTTAACATAAAGATGAGTTTTAATACCAATTCATCTTTGAACAGGAAACGACCGCAGGCAGTTGCCAGCAGCGCGCTGAGTTCCAGACAGGATTT
>DAOORG010000090.1:5300-9660 GCA_035389165.1 Chitinophagales bacterium | reverse complement strand
GTTTATCGTCAAAACAATGGCTATAAGTCATTGGAGAAAGCGCTGAAAACCATGAAGCCGGATGATATTGTGGAGGAAGTAAAGAAATCAGGCTTGCGTGGTCGTGGTGGTGCGGGTTTCCCTACCGGCATGAAATGGAGTTTTCTGGCAAAACCGGAAGGCGTTCCACGTCATTTGGTGTGCAATGCCGATGAATCAGAGCCAGGTACATTTAAAGACAGGTATTTAATGGAACGCATTCCGCATTTGTTAATAGAAGGAATGATTGTTTCCAGTTATGCTTTAGGTGCCAACACTTCTTATATCTATGTGCGTGGTGAGTATTATTATGTTATCAAAATATTGCAAAAAGCTATCAAAGAAGCCTATGCTGCTGGATTGCTTGGAAAAAATATTTTAGGTTCCGGCTACGATTTAGATTTATATGTACAACCAGGCGGTGGTGCATATATTTGCGGAGAAGAAACAGCATTATTGGAGTCATTGGAAGGAAAAAGAGGTAATCCACGTTTAAAACCACCATTTCCAGCTGTAGCTGGTTTATGGGGACGACCAACGGTTGTAAATAACGTGGAAACCATTGCAGCAGTAGTTCCAATTGTAAATTTTGGTGGCGAAGAATATGCAAAAATAGGTGTCGGAAAATCAACCGGTACGAAACTGATTTCAGCATCCGGACATATCAATAAGCCTGGTGTTTACGAAATTGAATTAGGCGTTCCTGTTGAGGAATTTATTTACAGCGATGAATATTGTGGTGGTATAAGAAATGGAAAAAAACTGAAAGCTGTTGTGGCTGGAGGTTCTTCCGTTCCGATTTTACCAACCGAATTAATTTTAAAAACGGCAAAAGGCGAACCTCGCTTGATGAGCTACGAGTCCTTAGGTGACGGTGGTTTTGCAACCGGCACTATGTTAGGATCCGGCGGATTTATTGCCATGGATGAAGATACGTCTATCGTAAAAAATCTGTTTACGTTTGCTCGTTTTTACCATCACGAAAGTTGCGGACAATGTTCACCTTGCCGTGAAGGAACAGGCTGGATGGAAAAAATTCTTAAGAAATTTATTGATGGTAAAGCTACCATGAGTGATATTGATTTATTGTGGGATGTGCAGTCGAAGATTGAAGGTAAAACCATTTGCCCTTTAGGCGAAGCTGCTGCCTGGCCGGTGGCCGCGGCCATCCGTCATTTCAGACATGAGTTTGAAGAGTATGTGAAAAATCCACAATCTATTCATGATGTGAAACATTATTACAGATTAAATAATTTAGTAGAAGCATAATGGCAAAAGTAACCATAGACGATATAACGATTGACGTTCCTGACGGCACCAGTATTCTGGCAGCGGCAAGAATGATTGATGAGCAGCATGGTACAAATATAGCACCGCCTACTATGTGCTATTATTCCAAATTAAAAACAACAGGCGGTTATTGCAGAACGTGTATCGTTAACGTTGTTCAAGGTTCTGAAAAAGATCCGCGTCCAATGCCAAAGCCTGTGCCAAGCTGCAGAACAAACGTGATGGACGGTATGGTAGTACGCAATACCACTTCGCCTGAATTACTGGAAGCGCGTGCCGGTGTAGTAGAGTTTTTATTAATCAATCATCCGCTGGATTGTCCGGTTTGTGATCAGGCAGGTGAATGTCACTTGCAGGATTTAGGGTATGAAAATGGGAAACAGGGAACACGTTACGAATTTCAACGCAGAGAATTTGAACCAATAGATATTGGAGATAAAATAAAATTGCACATGAACCGCTGCATCTTATGCTACAGATGTGTGAAAACATGTGAGCAGATTACAGATGGTCGTGTACATGGTGTCATCAATCGTGGTGACCATGCGGAAATTTCTACGTATATAGAAAAAGCAATTGATAATGATTTTTCCGGAAATGTAATTGATGTTTGTCCGGTTGGTGCGTTAACAGACAAAACCTTTCGTTTCAAAAGCCGCGTGTGGTTTACCAATCCGGTAGATGCACACAGAGCTTGCCCAACCTGTTCAGGTAAAGTGCGTTTGTGGCTGAAAGGAGAAGATGTATTGCGTGTTACAGCTCGAAAAGATCGTTGGGGAGAAGTGGAAGAGTTTATTTGCAATAGCTGTCGTTTCGATCATAAAAAAACAAGCGACTGGACCATTGAAGGACCAAGTAAAATTGGCCACCACTCTGTTATATCTCAAAATCACAATGAGTTAAGAAAAGTACAGATAGGTGTACATAAACACATTAAAAAATTAGACGGAACCAAAATTGATTTAGGCGAAGGTGCTTTGAATCCAAATAATATTGATAAGTAATGCTGACATTCATCATATATAAATCCATTCTTGTACTAATCGTATTTTTAATTTCATTAGGCGTAGCTGCTTATGCTACCTATGGTGAAAGAAAAGTAGCGGCATTTATGCAAGACAGAATCGGACCGGACAGAGCTGGTCCATTTGGTATTTTACAGCCTTTGGCAGATGGATTGAAAATGTTTATGAAGGAAGAAATCATTCCAACGGTTTCTAACAAATTTTTATTTATTCTAGGTCCAAGTTTAGCCATGTTGACAGCTTTAATGGCTGGCGTAGTAATTCCATGGGGCGGAAAATTAGCTATCGGAGATCATTTTTATCCTTTACAAATAACAGACATCAACATTGGAGTATTATATGTTTTTGCTGTTGTTTCTTTTGGTGTATATGGTATCATGATTGGCGGATGGGCTTCCAATAATAAATACTCTTTATTGGGTGCTTTGCGTGCTTCATCTCAGATGATTAGCTACGAAATTGCCATGGGCTTGGCAATCGTTGCTTTAGTAATGAAGACAGGTACTTTAAGTCTAGCAGAAATAGTCACTCAGCAAGGAACCGGCAGTTGGTGGAACATCGTTTATCAGCCACTAGGGTTTCTTATTTTTTTAATTTGTGCATTTGCAGAAACCAACCGTGCACCATTCGACTTACCGGAATGTGAAACAGAATTAGTAGGTGGATATCATACAGAATATTCTTCCATGAAACTGGGTTTTTACCTGTTCGCGGAGTACATTAATATTTTTATTTCATCCGCAGTAATATCCACTTTGTATTTTGGTGGGTTTAATTTACCGTTTCAATCACATATTCCATTAGATGGAAATTGGTTGGTATTGGCACAAACAGGATTTTTCTTTGGGAAAGTCGTATTCTTTATCTTCTTTTTTATGTGGATAAGATGGACAATTCCAAGATTCAGATATGACCAGTTAATGAATTTAGGCTGGAAAATTTTAATACCTTTAGCCATCTTTAATATTCTGGCAACAGGCGTATTGATGTATGCCTTGGGAAAAGTATAATTGTAAACAGTCAACTTGATATGCAATTAACCAATAGAAAAAAAGTAGTAGCCAAAAAAGAGATGTCTTTAGTGGAGAAGTTGTATATACCAGCTATCACGAATGGCATGGTAATTACATTAAAACATTTCTTTAAAAAAGGTGCTACCATAAGATATCCTGAAGTAAAGCGCGAAATTTCCGAAACGTACCGCGGGCAACATGTGTTAAAACGCGACGAACAAGGTGCCGAGCGCTGTACCGCTTGTGGCTTGTGTGCTGTGGCGTGTCCTGCAGAAGCAATCACGATGGAAGCAGCAGAACGGAAAAAAGGCGAAGAAACATTATACAGAGAAGAAAAATATGCAGCAGTATATGAAATTAATATGCTGCGTTGCATTTTCTGCGGCTTATGTGAAGAAGCTTGTCCTAAAGAAGCGATTTTCCTCACCGACAGAATTGTTCCAACGGATTTAAAACGAAATGAGTTTATTTACGGAAAAGATAAATTGGTGGAAGATATAAACCATCGCATCGATTTAACAGGCAGACAAACCAAAGAAGTGCTGGAGTTTAAAAAAGATAAGACAAAAGCACACAATCAAACGTGGGCAGACAAGCAGAAATTACTAAGCGAAAAAAAACATCATTAAAATCTTCATTGCAGGTGCAGGATAAAATGAAAAAACAATTTTTAACTATAACAATAAAATGAAAAATAAATCTCAAATCTTAAATCTCAAATCTTAAATCTGATATGCTTTTATCACAATATTTATTTTTCTTCTTATCATTTGTCGCTGTACTCAGTGCACTAATGGTTATATTGGATAAAAATCCGGTACATTCTGTATTGTATTTGGTGATTACATTCTTTGCCATTGCGGCTCACTATCTAATCTTAAATGCACAATTTCTGGCAGTCGTACATATTATCGTTTATGCAGGTGCCATCATGGTCTTGTTTTTATATGTCATCATGATGTTGAATTTAAATAAAGACATTGAACCACATAAAAAGAATATTCCGAAAATTGC
>DAOORG010000090.1:3058-5200 GCA_035389165.1 Chitinophagales bacterium | reverse complement strand
GGTATGAAAGACGTAATAATAGGCATTCCGATACAATGGTACATTTATTTAAGTGTAGCATTGTTCTGTATAGGTGTATTGGGTGTATTATTCAGAAGAAACGCCATCATCATTTTTATGTGTGTGGAATTAATGCTGAATGCCGTGAATTTACTAATGGTAGCTTTTTCAAGATATTTTGGTGATACAGGCGGACAAGTATTTGTGTTTTTTGTAATGGTCGTGGCAGCTGCAGAAGTTGCAGTTGGTTTGGCTATTTTAATGATGATTTACAGAAATACGAAATCAACAGACATAGATGCATTGAACAGATTAAAATGGTAGAATAAATAATCGCTTTGCGCACTTTGCGTCATTGCGTGAAATAAAATTGTATGAAAAAATTAGGATTATATTTAGTAATGATTATTGCACTTTCTTCTTGCGTAACCAAGAAGAAATTTCAGGCTACACAAACTGAAAAAGAAAAGATAGAAATGGCATTGCGTCAAACAACATCAGATCTGGCAGAATGTGAGAAGAAATTTGGTCAGAAATCAAGCGCATATGAAGCACTTGCAGCAGAGCTGGAAAAAGCGAAAGCAAAAATTGATGAACTGAATAAAGAAGTGGATTATCAGAAAGCAACCAGCGGAAAATTATTAGACCAGTTGTCTGCTTTGTCTGTTATCAGCAAAGAAGGTGCAGCAAGTATCAGACAATCGCTGGAAACTATTGATAAACAAAGCCGTGATATCAGCTTGCTAAATTCACAAATACGCTCTAAAGATTCTTTGAATTTAGTGCTGGTGTTAAATCTTAAACGATCACTGGCAGATGTAAATGATACAGATGTAAATGTTAAAGTTGATAAAGGCGTAGTGCTGATTTCTTTGTCAGATAATATGTTGTACAAAACAGGAAGCTCGGAAATTTCCAGTAAAGCCGGTGCTGTATTAGAAAAAATTGCTAAAGTAATCAACGATTATAAAACATTCGATGTGTTGATTGAAGGCAACACGGATAATGTGCCGATTGCTACCAATTGCTTTATTGATAACTGGGATTTGAGTGTTAAAAGAGCTACATCCATAGCGCGTGTATTGCAAAAAAATTATGCAGTGGATCCATCCAGAATTATTGCAGGTGGTCGTTCTGAATACAATGCAAAAGTACCAAACGATACCAAAGCAAATAAAGCGATAAACAGACGTACCGAAATTATTATCATGCCAAAACTGGATGAGTTTTTTAAATTGTTAGAAATTAAAAATTAAAATAAATAGTGGAGCACTTAGTATATCTTATTCCTTTATTTCCGCTGGTGAGTTTCATCATCATTGCATTGTTTGGTAAAAATTTATCAAAAAGCATCACTACATTCTTGGCTCCTGGAAGCATTTTAGCATCTTTCGTGGTGGCGCTGCTTATTTTCTTTTCTCAGGTATCAACGAATCAATCAGTAACCGTGCCGTTGTTTTCGTGGTTTCAGGTTGGAGATTTCCAGGCAGACTTTTCTTTTCTGGTTGATTCCTTATCCATACTTTTCACCATGGTTATTACCGGCGTCGGTTTCTTAATTCATGTATATTCCACAGGATATATGCATGATGAGAAAGATTACAACAGATATTTCTCTTACCTAAATCTATTTGTCTTCTTCATGTTGCTGTTAGTTTTAGGAGACAATTTGTTGCTGATGTTTGTTGGATGGGAAGGTGTTGGTTTATGTTCTTATTTGTTAATCGGTTTCTGGTTCAGAAATATCAATTACTCAAATGCTGCGAACAAGGCGTTCATCATGAACCGTATCGGTGACTTAGGATTTTTGTTAGGAATCATTCTCACTTTTGGCGTATTTGGTAGTATCAATTACCACGAAGTATTTGCACAGGCAGGTAGTGTTGTAGTAGATGGAAAGTTGATTACCTGGATAACTGTATTGTTATTTATTGGTGCGATGGGTAAGTCTGCACAAATACCATTATACACCTGGTTGCCGGATGCAATGGCTGGCCCAACACCGGTTTCAGCATTAATACACGCAGCAACCATGGTAACGGCAGGTATTTACATGGTAGCAAGATGCGGTGTGCTTTTTTCGATGTCAGAATTTACCATGCAATTAATTTCAATTATTGGAATTTCAACGGCATTGCTGGC
>DAOORG010000090.1:0-2958 GCA_035389165.1 Chitinophagales bacterium | reverse complement strand
TTTTTTATTGCAACCATAGCTATTTCAGGTATTCCGCCGTTTGCCGGTTTCTTCTCAAAAGACCAGATGCTCGCTGAAATATTTGTGCACAATAAAGTATTATTCGTGCTGGCAGTGGTTGTTTCATTAATGACAGCATTTTATATGTTCAGGCTGTTATTCTTAACTTTCTTTGGAGAATTCAGAGGAAATAGTATCCAGAAAAATCATGTACATGAATCGCCAAAAAGCATGACGATTCCGTTGATGATTTTAGCAGCACTTTCTGTAGTCGGTGGATTTATCGGTTTCCCGCATGAATTAGGACATCAGTTGCACCTGCATCACTGGCTAGACGGTTTCCTGGCAACGTCTATAAAAACTGGAAAAATAGAAATGACTCTTACTACTGAGTTGATATTGATGGCTACAACCATTATCTTGATTTTGACTGTCATTTTAATAGCCAGAACGCTGTTTGTGTCTAAAAACCAGGTGCCGAAAAGTGACGAGGCTGCAATGCCGCTTTGGAAAGAAGTAATTTATTACAAGTATTATATTGATGAGATTTACGAAGCTGTAGTGGTAAAGCCACTCAATCGTATTTCAGGATTGCTTTATCATTATATAGAAAAATCAGGAATAGACGCAATGGTAAATGGCATCGGAACATCCGTTGTAAACTGGAGCCAGTTGTTGCGTCTTTCGCAAACCGGCGGCTTGGGATTCTATGTAATGGCAATGGTGATAAGTATTTTAGTGTTGATTGTTTTAATGTTTGTTAGATAAAAATATAAGCTATGGTCGTTTTTCTTTTATTAACCATGTTGGTAGTAGTAATTCCTGCCTTACATGTTTTTAACGCAAGATCGGTGCAGCGAATCGCCTTATTTATCGGCGCATCGCAAATGGCGTTTCTTGCTTTTACCGGAAAAATAGATAATCAGTTGTCTGATTTTCTGGTAAATGGTTTTAATAATGCTGTATCGCTTTCTTTAAATGCGGTGATACAGAAAATTGTTTGTTTGATTAGTGTTGTTTAAGATTTAGAAATTAGAAATTATCCATGTTAGTATTTCTGTTGCTCATATTGCCTGTTGTTTTTGTCTTGTTCACATTTTTTGTAAGTGATAAACAAGCTAAAAATGTTGCATTGTTAAGTTCACTGGCAACATTAGGTGTTGGCATATATGCATTCTATCAGTATAGCCTGCATCCTGAATGTGCTTGTTTTATTTACCATACCGATTGGGTAAAAGCACTCAATGCAGATTTCTATATTAAGATGGATGGCATCAACAGTATTCTGGTTTTATTAACGGTTATCTTAGTTCCGTTTATCGTTCAAAGTACATCAGGTCGTGAAATAAAAAATCCTAAAGCATATTTTGGATTAATATTAGCAATGCAAAGTGCGTTGTTAGGTGTATTTCTCGCAAAAGATGCGCTCTTATTTTATATTTTCTGGGAATTGGCTTTAATTCCAATCTACCTGATTTCTCTAATTTGGGGCGGCGAAGGAAGACAAAAAATCACCTTTAAGTTTTTTATCTATACCTTGTTTGGTAGTTTATTTATGTTGCTTGCCATCATATATTTGTGGTTGCACAATCCGGCAAGAAATTTCAATATTTACGATTTATACAAAGTAAGTGCCTTGTTAAACGGACAGCAGCAGTTGCTTGTTTTTATTGCATTTTATCTGGCCTTTGCCATAAAAATTCCGGTGTTTCCGTTGCATACCTGGCAGCCGGATACTTACGTAAATGCACCAACACAAGGCACGATGTTGTTATCCGGTATCATGCTTAAAATGGGTGCGTTTGCATTAATTGTCTGGTTGATTCCTATGGTGCCGCTTGGCTGGCAAATCGCATCAAAATATGTTATAACACTCAGCGTCATTAGCGTTGTGTACGGTTCACTGATGGCTCTTACGCAACATGACTTTAAACGCATGCTGGCTTACTCATCTTTAGGACATGTCGGTTTAATTGCTGCCGGTGTGTTTTCATGGAATCTGCAAGGTGTTCAGGGTGCCTTATATCAGATGCTGTCACATGGTATCAATGTAGTTGCCTTATTCTTTGTTTGTGATATTATTCTGAACAGAATGAAAACAGACAACATGCAGCAATTAGGTGGAATCAGAAATGTATCGCGTGTATTCAGTGTATTGTTTTTAATAGCACTATTAGGAAGTGTAGCAATGCCGTTAACCAACGGATTTGTCGGTGAGTTTTTACTCTTGCATGGCGTCTTCCAGTATAATACATTATTGGCCGTTTTTGCCGGATTAACTGTCATCTTAGGTGCAGTTTACATGCTGAGAGCATATCAAAGCATGATGCATGGTGAAACCAATGTACTGACAGAATCATTTGGTGGTATCTCTATGAATGAAAAAATATTGTTAGGTTGTCTGGCCGCATTAATAATCTTTTTCGGATTGTTCCCGAATATAATTTTGCAAGTATCAGAGCCAACTGTGAAACAGTTGATTGAACATGTACATAATGCAACAACCATTGTAAAGCATACAAAATTTTAGTGAAGTAAGATGAAGGAATTACTATTGTTATCAGGTTTAGGCATCTTGTCGTTAATAGCAGAAATATTAAACGTACGGAAATTAATTTATCCGCTGGTAATTATCGGATTGATGCTGAATATCGGATTTTGTGTGCAGGATTTTGGCAGTAATGAGAAAATCTACGGAATGATGGTGCTGGATAAAGTGCCTTTAGCATTCACCATTTTATTTTCATTTATTGCCATACTTTGGTTTACTATGGCTAAGAATTATTTCAAAGACGACACCAATTTATCTGATCATTTTTCGTTGGTCTTATTTTCAATGGTAGGCGTTTTTATATTAACGTCTTACACACATTTAGTAATGCTGTTTTTAGGTGTGGAAATTCTGTCAATACCAGTGTATGTACTGGCAGGCAGCGATAAAAGAAATCTGTATTCAAA